>JAYEGD010000064.1:0-4619 GCA_034658915.1 Campylobacterota bacterium
TGGTAGTTGCTTGCTCACTAGAAGTGGCACTTGAAGCAATAAGCATAGCTAGACCAATAGCTGCAACGCTTAGTGAAATTGATACTAACTCTAGTGCAAGAATTGAGCCACTAATTTGAAGAGCAGGGGTGTTAAAAATAGGAACAATAAACATTCCAACACCCAACATTACCCAGACTTGAATATGATTAATTAGCAAATATGGCACAACTTTTGCCAAACTTAGTGAAAAGATAGAGACATTCATGGAGTAAAGCCTACTTAATGTGTTTTGCTTTTTTTCGTTTATAAAAATTGTAGATATGGGGATAATAACAAAAAATAGTCCAAAAACAATCCATGTAGGAACGCTCTGTTGTGTAGAGTTTGGAACTTTTTCACTTTTGTTGTAGCTAATGTTAAAGAGTTCATTTGGTGTGATTTTCAAAGAGTCTAACTCATCCGAAGCCTCATTAGAGACTCTGCTCAACCTTTTTTTTATGTATTGAAGTTTCAGCTCAATAACATTTTTCATCAACTTTGATTTAAAAATCTCTAGTAAATCGCTTTTTGAGTTCCCCATAACAACAATTTCTAAACTCTTATGCTCTTTTTTGGAGAATCTAAATGGCTTGTAGTAGCCTCGTGGAATGACTATTTTAAAGGCGGCATCCTCTTTAACAAAAGCGAAATTTTCATCTTTGTGTAACTTTTCTATTAACTCTTTAGAGACGCGAGATTTGTCTAAGTCTTCTACATGTAAAGAGAACTTTATGGCATCAACTCCAAACTGATCACGCAGAGCAACAGACATAATAAGTATGAAAATTGCAGGCATAATAAACAGAGCAGCTAGTGCGTGTTTGTCTCTAAGAACTAACAAAAACTCCTTTTTAACCATTGCGAAAAATATTGTAATCATTTAGCACCTAATGCAGTAATTTCCAAAAAGTAGTTCTCTAAATCTATATTTGAGCTTGAAAGTAGCTCATCTATTTTGCCACTTTTTATAAGTTTTCCACTATCTATAATTGCTACTTCATCACAAATTTTCTCTATTTCATTCATGTAGTGGCTAGTGTAGATTACACTCATTCCCATCTCTTTGTAGCTCTTAATTGAGTTTAAAATCTCATTTCTACTTTTAGGGTCAATCCCAACTGTTGGCTCATCAAAGTAGATTATTTTAGGACTATTTAAAAGACCAATTGCAATGTTTAGTCGTCTTTTTTGTCCACCTGAGAGTGTTGATGCTTGTTGATGTAGTAGGTTTTGAAGTGAGTTTATTTCAATGGCTTTTTCAATATTTTGTTTTGTGGAATTTTGAATTTTTGCGAAAAAATCTAAATTCTCTTTGACGCTTAGTCTCTCATAAAATGCTAAGTTTTGTGGAATTATGGAGCTTATACCTCTAATTTTTTTAATATCTTTTTTAATATCTAATCCAAAAATATTAATCTCACCACTATCTACTGAAATTAAACCATTTAAAATGGAGAGTAGAGTACTTTTTCCAGCACCATTCACGCCCAAAAGTCCAAAAATAGAACCCTCTTTTATGTTTAAAGAGATATTGCTTAACGCTTCAATATTTCCATATTTTTTTGTAACATTTTCAATTTTTATCAAAACTCTAACATCTTCTTATATACATTAGCCTCATGTTCACTTATGGAGATCAGTTTGTCTGAAATTTCATTAAAATTGATATGATTTTTTGACTTAATAGCTTTTGCAACAAGAAGTGCAAACTCTCTCCACAAATCTCCTACTTCTAGCATCATTTTTGAGCTTTGAAGAAGTGTCTCGTTGTTCTCAAAAAGCTCACTCGCTTCTTGCAAGAATGAGGCGTAAATGTACCTAAACCCAGCGCCTCCTGTTCCTATCTCTTCTTGCATTCTAACTATGTGACCTAGAAATAGTTTAGCGTATCTCTCATCGCGGCTTTTTAGTTTTAGAATTGATTTTGCTAAAAATTTAACCCCTTTTAAACCTGCAATAGGCACAGGTGTTTTAAGCATTGTTTTTGCAGTTTTTTTAATGTTCTTTTTAATAATTGGTTTTAAGTCAATTTGTTGTGGTACATGTAGTGGGTAGTAGAGCAGACCTTTTGGCGCCATTACGCCCTTTACAAATCTTGCTTTTGTAAGTGATGCTTTGTCACATTTGACACTATGTTCAAAAACTGGGTCACTAACGAGGTACTCATTCTCATCTTCACCATAAACAATTAAATTATGAGCATTAAAGTGAAATCTCATCTCTTGAGGAAAGTAGGGTAGCCAAAAAACTGAACTCTGCACACCTACTATTTTCCCCTCATTTAAAAGCTCATCTAATCTATTTTGACCCTTTATAGAGTCTGAAAAAGTCTCTAGTTTCATTTTGATTTTAAGGTTTTTTTGAATAGTTTTAATGATGGACTTTGGCATACTTCTATAGGCAATCAGTGGCATTCCACCCATTTTAATAAATGGCAAATATGCAAAAGTAAGTGCATTTGATAGTCCAAAAACCATCGGCTCACTCAAGTTTAATCCATGATGTTTTAGCATGGAAGACATTACACCACTTTCACAATGTGCATAGTGGTTATGCGAATAGTTATCTGCACTCATGCTTATCTTCTTTTATAGTTTTTAAAATATTTGCATCTATACCTAAAGCATCTGCATAAATATCTAATCTTTTTTGTTTTATTTTTTTAAAAATATGGGGTTTGAACTCTCTTTTGATGCTCCATTTAAAAAACCCAGTTGCATCGCTTAGTAGTTGTAAATCCATTCTTGAGGAGTACATGTAGTAATAAAGTGGAGATTTGAGACCTTTTTTTACTTCACAATACGCCTCTTTAGCCATGCTCTCTAGCTCATGCAGTGCTTGTTTTGTGACTACCTCTTCTGCATTCCAACCACTTGAGCCAACTACTTTTACTCTTCCATCATCATCTTGTGCATAGATAGCTTTTTTATTAGCTGCATAAGTAGAAATATCATCTTGAGGAACATTATTTACTTGCAACTAAACAACCTCTAAAAGCATAAATGCAGATGAAAATCTGCCACTCTCAGGAATGTAGCACAGAAGTTTTTCGCCTATTTTGAGTCTGTCTGAATTAAAAAGCTCTTCTAGCATAATGTAGATAGAAGCAGAGCCGGTGTTACCCTTAGATGAAAGGTTTGTAAACCACTTCTCTTGTGGAATATCACAACCAGCTTTTAACATCTTCTCATGCACTTCATCCCTAAAATAACCAGATGAGTAGTGAGGTAAAAACCAATCAATCTCATTAGGATTAAACATCTTTTTCTCTAGCATTTGAGTGAGAGTTTTTGCAACAGTATATTCCATTACATTTTCATTAAGTAGTTTAACATCTTGTTTTACTGCAAAAATAGATCTGTTTAACCACTCTTTAGGTTCGTAAGTTCTCCACCCTCTAATTGAGTCATCTTCTTGTTTCTCACACCCTGCGTACATACATGTAGATAACTCATTTGCATATGAAGTTGAGAAGATATAATCTATTTTCAGAGATAATTTGTCGCTATTTGGTTTTGAACTAAGTGCAATCGCACCTGCACCATCACTTAGCATCCATCTTAAAAAATCTTTCTCAAATGCTATCTCTTGATTTTTTTCTAGTAGTTCAACTTTAGCTTCAACTTCTGGTGTAAAGTTTTCAGCTCTCATAATTGCAGATGAGTTTTCACTTCCAGTTGCAACTGCTACTTCGTACTCTCCTGCTTTAATGGACATGTAAGCGTATTTTAAAGCACTAACACCGCTTAAACAAATTCCAGCTGTTGAGATTACTTCAAGAGGTTTAATACCCAATTCACCATGAACCATTGCCGCATGATTTGGCATAAGTTGATCTGGCATTGTTGTTCCACATGCAAGAAGTTCTACTTTTTCTAACTCAAATCCATCATCTCTTAATGCATTAATTGCATTGGCTGTCAATTGTGCATTTGTGTGAGTCGCCTCTCTTGTTTTAGGGTCTATCGCGTAGTATCTTGTTTTAATTTTATTTGATCTTAAAATCACTCTTTTTGCACGAGATGCTCTATCTCCAACTTGTCCTAAAACGCTCTCTATGTTGTCGTTATCTACTGCACTATTTGGTAGAAATGATGAGATATTATTAATATAAACGTCTATGATACACCCCTATCTTCCACTTGGAAGCTCGTAATACTCTTCTAATTTTTTTAGTCTATCTTTTTGAAAAATATTTAAAATTTTTCTAGCTAATATGTTAAGTGGAACTACTGTTAAAAGCAGTGTGATTAAGAAAACTACATAAATGGAGATAGTTACTTTTCTTCCAAAAGAGTACTTTTTACCACTAAGTTTAATTAGCCTACTCCAAATTTGAAAACTTCTATTAGCTATTTTTTCTGTTGCTATTAGCTTTCCATTTACACTTACTGCGCCCATGTTTTTCAAAAGTGGTTTAAATGATGTTTCTTCACTATTTTTTAGTGCAATATTGAGTCTCTCACCAAAACGTGAAGCGCCATCAATATCTTCTTGCTTAATTCCTGCTGGTGGAAAAAAAGCGAAAGGATTTTTCTTGCCAGTTAGTAAAAAACGAGGAAGCGTAACAAGAGAGAAAACGCCACCACCTTGATCTG
>JAYEGD010000065.1:0-17254 GCA_034658915.1 Campylobacterota bacterium
AGTTCCTGCTTTTGTTGCAGAGGCTACTAATCAAGATATGCTAAAAATGGCTGGGATTCATCATAAAAACTGTTTTGCTATTATTTCACTTTTTGAAGATGATATTAAAAATTCACAAATAGCAACAATTAGTAAACTCCTAAATAAAAACTTAGATGTAATTGTAAAAGGAACATCAAAACAGCACATTCAACATTATGAGCATATGGGCTTAAAACATATTCAAAATCCATTTGAAATTGTCTCTGAACGAATATACTATGGAATAACATCTCCACATATTTGGCTCTTAGAGATGTGGGTTTATGGACATATTTTAAAACTAAGAGATAGAGACAGATTTCCAAAAGGAAAGTACATTGTTTGTGGCTATGGCAGAATGGGTCAAGCAATTACAAACGGATTAAACAAAGCAGGAGTGGAGTATGTTTTATACCCCATAGACTCACAAGAGTACAAAAAAAGCAAGCAAAGTACAATATTTGGAGATGATGAAGATATTGAAAAGTTATTAGAGTTGGGAGTTATGCACTCAAATTGTATAATTGCTGTTACTAAAAATGACCTACTTAATTTAAGCATTTTAAACCAAGCAAAAAATTTAAACCCAGATATTTTCACAATAGCAAGAGAGAATTCACTAGATGACATAACAATTTTTAAAGCCTCAAAAGTTAATAAAGCTTACATTGTAGAGGAGATTTTAGCAAATACAACATACAACTACTTAGCACGTCCACTTGCATATATTTTCATTAATGAGGTGAGAAAAAAGAGTGAAAAATGGGGCAAGACTATTGTTAAAATGATGAACTACATAACAGGAATGAATCCACTTTACTTTGAAATAACAATCAATAATAGAGATGCTTACGCACTTAGTGAGGCTCTTAGAAGAGATGATAAGATAACACTAGCAGACCTAAGACGCTCACGTAGTGACAATACTAAAAGACTCAATATCGTCTATTTGCTCCTAAAAAGAGAGGATGAAATATTTTTACTCCCACACTCAAGCATGAAACTAAAACTAGATGATGAACTGCTAATATCCTCTAATGAAGATGCACAAGAGGATTTTGAGTACATAATTAATAATATATATGAGCTAAATTATGTTTTAGAAAATAGGAATAAAATTGATAGAACTTGAAAAATTAAAAAATATTCCTATCTTCAATAAATTTGACAAAAAGAGTTTAGAGCTACTTCATAATATGAGTAAAATTAAGCTTTTAAGAGATGGTGCAGTTCTATTTTACGAGGGTGAAGATAGTGACAATTTACATATTTTGCTAGATGGAAAAATAGAGGTTTACAAAAGTGATGCAAAAGCCAAAAAGATTGTCCTAACACATTTTACACCATTTTCATTTATTGCTGAGGTATCAAACTACAACAATATAAAATTTCCAGCAACATCTAAGTCGATTGGAAATTCAGAAGTACTCGTTATAGATTACAAAAAATTTGAAGAACATTTTTTGTATCATCCTTTAATTGCGCCTGTAATTATTAAATCTATGTCTGCAAAGATTATGAATTTAGAGAAGATAATTTTTTCAAATATTGTTCTAAATGCGACCCAACGAGTAGCATCATTCTTATGTGAGAATGAGAATATTTTAAATACTCATAAACATACTGACATAGCAGACAGGCTAAACATTACTCCAGTATCACTCTCAAGAATACTAAAAAAGTTTAAAAAGAGTGAAAGTATCACACAACAAAAAGAGGGAAAATTCATCATTAACAAAGAGTCACTATTAACACATGTTAATGCAAATAATTGAACAAAACTATACAATACTCTCAAATTTAATATAAAGTAGAAAATATGAGTATGTTTTGTTATCAATGTGAGATGAGTATGCCAAATGGCTGTGGAAGTTCTGGTGCTACAGTAGGGACTTGCGGTAAAGATGAAAATCTAGCAAGACTTCAAGATATAATGATTTTTGGTTTAAAAGGTTTAGCTGCATATAGAGAGCATCTAAATGAATTAGCGCCAATTCAAACAAAAAATGTTGATGATGTTATGAGTGAAACACTCTACTTCACACTAACTAATGTTAATTTTAATTTTGATGACCACATTAAACAATTAATGAGAGTTGGTTCAGCTGGTGTTGAAGTTATGGATAAACTATCTAATGCGCACACCAATAAATTTGGAATTCCTACTCCTGTTACCGTTTCTCAAAATGATGTAGAGGGTAAAGCAATTTTAGTCAGTGGACATAATTTAGAGATGCTAGGAGACCTGCTTAAAGCAACTGAGGGTAAAGGTATAAACATCTACACTCACTCAGAAATGTTACCAGCACATGGCTATCCTGAGTTTAGAAAGTACTCTCATTTAAAAGGAAATGTTGGTAAAGCGTGGTTTGATCAAGTTGAACTTATGAAGAGATTTAAAGGTACTTTTGTTGTTAATACAAACTGTATTGTTCCTCCAAAAAAAGATGCAGACTATATCGATAGAGTTTTTACATATAAAATTGTAGGAATTGAGGGTGGCAACACAATTGAAAACGGTGATTACAGTGAGTTAATTGAAAAGACTCTATCTTGTGAAGATACAGATATGAGAGATAACCTATCTTTAACAACAGGTCATCACTACAAAACTATCTTAACTCTTGCACCGCAAATTTTAGAAGCTGTTCAAGCTGGAAAAATTAAAAAGTTTTTTGTTATTGCTGGTTGTGATGCACCAGGTAAAGCAGGAAACTACTACAGAGATATGGCAGAATTACTACCAAAAGATTGTGTAATAATTACATCAAGTTGTGGTAAATTTAGATTTAATGACATAGATTTTGGCACAATTGATGGAACAGATATTCCAAGATATTTAGACCTTGGACAGTGTAATGATAGCAATGGTGCAGTAGAGATTGCAAAAGCCGTAAGCGCTGCTTTAAATGTACCTATTAATGATTTACCAATATCTATTGTTCTTAGTTGGATGGAGCAAAAAGCTGTAATTATCCTACTAGCCCTATTTAGTTTAGGAATTAAAGATATTTACTTAGGACCAAAACCACCAGAGTTTGTTAATGAAGATATTTTCAACTTTTTAGCTGAGACTTTTAATCTACATGTAACTGGTAGTGCAAAAGAGGACTTAGCTGAACTTTTAAAATAAGTGTGTTGTATTAAATAAAAAATGAGCGACAATAGAGTGTCGCTCATTTTACTACCTTATATAAAAATATCAACACCTAATCTTGCGGCTAGGCTTTTTCCCTCATCTGTTAGCTCTAGTTCACCTAGATTAGTTGTAAAAATCAAGTTGCTCTCATGCATTCTATGAAGAATCATATCAAACATTCCTTGTGGACGGTTTATTAACTCTTGCAAATTTATTGGCATAATTACACCCGCTTTTGCAATAGAGTAGAACATTTTCAGTGCATAGTGCTTTCTAAAAACTCCATCATATCTCTCTAAAATTGACTCAATTTTGATGGCACGAAGAATATCTGTCTCATCTAAATCATATTTTGATAGATTAAACTCTTGAAATAACTCATTTGTAATCATTTCATGAGTATTGTCTTCACCTAAACGAATAGGCTCATCGGCTATTGGCATTTGACGCACGGCTTCAAGTCTTGCGTTTAATTCAGCTTGATAGTTCATAATGCTCCTTTATGACAAGTTATAGCATATTAAGCAAAAAGAGTTCCACTTTACTTTGATTACACAATAAAATTGGAATAAATTTCATTAATAAATAGCTTCAATTCTAATTTAATAACTTTTTGGATAAAATCATCAAAAATTTATTTTAGGTAAATAGTATGAAAAAAGTTGTTAAAAAAGTTGTTTTAGCTTACTCTGGTGGACTTGACACTAGTGTTATTTTAAAGTGGTTACAAGATGAGTACAAATGTGAAGTTATAACATTCACAGCAGATATTGGTCAAGGTGAAGAGGTAGAACCTGCTCGCCAAAAAGCATTAGATTTAGGAATTAAACCTGAAAATATCTTCATTGATGATTTACGTGAAGAGTATGTTAAAGATTACGTTTTTCCAATGTTTAGAGCAAATGCTATTTATGAGGGTGAGTACCTTCTAGGAACATCAATTGCTAGACCTTTAATCGCTAAGCGTCAAGTAGAAATTGCCAACTTGATGGGTGCAGATGGGGTTAGCCACGGTGCAACTGGTAAAGGAAATGATCAAGTAAGGTTTGAGCTTGGTTATTTGGGTAAAGACTCAACTTTAACGATTATTGCTCCATGGAGAGAGTGGGACTTAAACTCACGTGAAAAACTTTTAGCATATGCAGCAGACCATGGAATTAAAATTGATGGAAAGGGTAAAAAGTCTCCATACTCCATGGATGCAAATTTACTTCACATCTCTTATGAGGGTGGAATTTTAGAAGACCCAAATGCTGAACCTGAGGAGAGTATGTGGTTATGGACAACATCTCCTGAAAATGCACCAGATGAGCCAGAGTACATCACAATTGGTTACAAACAAGGTGATCCTGTTTCACTAAATGGTGAAGAGCTAAGCCCTGCTACTATGCTAGAGACACTAAATACATTAGGTGGAAAACATGGAATTGGGCGTATTGACATTGTTGAAAACCGTTTTGTAGGTATGAAAAGCCGTGGATGCTATGAGACTCCAGGTGGAACAATTATGCTAAAAGCGCATCGTGCAATAGAGTCAATCTGTCTTGATAGAGAAGAGACACACCTTAAAGATGAGCTAATGCCTCGTTATGCAAAACTGATTTACAACGGTTTTTGGTTTGCTCCAGAGCGTGAAATGCTACAAGCAGGAATTGATAAGACACAACTACATGTAAATGGAGATGTTAAATTAAAACTTTACAAAGGTGCAGTTTATGTTGTAGGACGCGAGAGTGCAGAGTCACTTTTCAACCCTGAATACTGTACATTTGAAGAGGATGAAGTGTATGACCAAAGTGATGCAAATGGCTTCATTAAACTAAATGCTTTACGTTTCATTATTGAGGGCAAAGCAAGACCAGATAAAAAATAAAATAAGAAGGATTAGACTATGAGTGATACAATTATTAAAATAGATATGGAATCTGAAGAGTTCAAAACAGAGTTGGCAAAAACAGTAAAATTTACAGACAAAGTAATTAACCAATTTGGTTGGGTTTATAACCCACAAGTAGAGATTACGGAGGGAATTCAATTAGGATTAACTCGTAATAAACTTATGCATAATAAGCGTTACTGTCCATGTTTTTTTGTAACAGGAAATAAAGAAGAAGATAGAATTTGTCCATGTAAACCAGCGATAGAAAAAGAGGTTAAAGAGGATGGCTACTGTCATTGTCAAATCTTTTGTACTCCTGAATATGCGGCGTCTCAACAAGAAGAAGCGGCAATTGAAGAAGCAGTTCATCAACATTCACGTGGATTAAGCACGCAAGAGTGTGAACATCTACTCTCAAAAGAGCAGTTTGATGGCGATGAAATCGTTGCGCTTTTAGAGGCTCGTGAATTAGGTATGATTGATTTTACTTTAGTAGATGTTCGTGAGCAAATGGAGTGGAATATGGGTCATATTAAAGGTGCTGACGCATTAGTTCCTACTAGTAGCTTCTTTAATACACTAAATGATATCAATGTAGATAAAGATAAACCAGTAATTCTGTACTGTCATGTTGGAAGCAGAAGCGCACATTGTCAAATGATTTTAAAAGATATGGGCTTTACACATGTAGGTAATTTCACACACGGTATTGTCTCTTACGGTGGAGAGGTAGTTAGATAATGAAAGTTTTGTTAATAAAAGATGTAAAAGGGTTGGGTAAAGCTGGCGAGGTTAAAGAGGTTAAAGATGGTTATGGTCAAAACTTTTTAATTGGAAAAGGTTTTGCAAAATCTGCTACAAATGAAGTTTTAAGAAAACATGCATCTAGTGAGAAAAAAGCTGCTGAAGCTGAAGCTCAAGAGATAGCAGATGCTAAAGCACTATCTGAAAAGTTAGATAAACTAACTATAACTATTGAGAAAAAGCTAGGCGATACTGGGCATCTTTTTGGCTCAATCACAAAAGATGAGATTGCAAATGCACTAAGTGAGCAACATAAAATAGAGATTGACAAAAAGCACATCAACTCAAAAAGCAATATTAAAACAATTGGTCGTCACGACTTAGACTTCAAGTTAGGTCATGGTCTTCACGCTACTCTACATGTAGAGGTAAAAGGTCTTTAATGTTTGATGCTACTACCATACTAGCTTACAAAGGTAAAAATGGTGCTGTAATTGGTGGAGATGGTCAAGTGACATTTGGAGACACTGTTTTAAAAAACAATGCAACTAAAATTCGTACACTATACCAAGGTGAAATTCTAGCTGGCTTTGCAGGAAGTACAGCAGATGCTTTTAATTTGTTTGATATGTTTGAAGAGTACTTAGCAAATAGAAAAGGTGATTTAATAAAGTCTGTTATTGACTTCTCAAAAGCGTGGAGAAAAGATAAAGTTTTAAGACGCTTAGAGGCTATGATGATAGTTCTAAATGCTGAAAAAATATTTATTTTAACTGGAAATGGAGATGTTGTTGAGCCAGAAGATGGAGAGATTGCATCTATTGGAAGTGGTGGAAACTACGCAATATCAGCTGCACGTGCATTAAAGAAACACTCTAGTTTAGATGAAGAGACAATTGTTCGTGAAAGCTTAGCAGTTGCTGCTGATTTGTGTATTTACACTAACCATAACATTAAAATTTTAAAACTTGAAAAACAGGATGATGAGTAATGGATATGACTCCAAAAGAGATTGTTGCATACTTAGATGAGTATGTAATTGGTCAAAAAGATGCAAAAAAAACAATTGCATTAGCGCTTAGAACTAGATATAGAAGAATGCAACTAGAGAGTGAAATTCAAGATGAGATAATCCCAAAAAACATACTTATGATTGGCTCAACTGGTGTTGGTAAAACAGAGATAGCAAGACGATTAGCTAAAATGATGAAAGTTCCATTTGTAAAAGTTGAAGCATCAAAATATACAGAAGTTGGTTTTGTTGGTCGTGATGTAGAGTCAATGGTTAGAGATTTGCTTATGAACGCTATTGCAATTGTAAAAGAGGAGTATCAAGAGTCTAATTTAGATGATATTTATAACTATGTTTTAAATAAAATTGTAGATAAACTACTTCCACCACCTCCATCATTAGCGCCTCAAAATAAAAAAGATGATTACGAAAAGTTACGTCAAAAAATGAAAGAGCGTGTAATTTCAGGTGAGATGGATGATAAAAAAATAGAGATAGAACTACCAAAGAAAAACTTTGAATTTAATAACTCAAATATGGCTCCAGAAATTGCAAATGTTCAAGAGTCAATCTCAAAAATGTTTAATTCAACTTCTAAAAGTGATATTAAAAAAGAGGTTACAGTCGCACAAGCTACAGAGATTTTAAAACAAGAAGCTAGTGAAACACTTTTAGATATGGATGCAATAACAACTGAAGCAATAAACAGAACAGAACAAGGTGGAATTATCTTTTTAGATGAGATAGACAAAATTGCTGTTGGTAGTAAAAACGATGGTAGAAGTGATCCATCTAAAGAGGGTGTTCAACGTGATTTGCTTCCAATTGTTGAGGGAAGCAATGTAAGTACAAAGCATGGTCAAATTAAAACAGACCACATACTTTTCATAGCCGCTGGTGCATTTCATGTCTCAAAACCAAGTGACTTAATTCCTGAGCTACAAGGACGTTTTCCTCTTCGTGTTGAGCTAGAATCTTTAACTGAAAAAGTACTTTACAAAATTTTATCTAACACTAAAAACTCTCTTTTAAGACAGTATGAAGCACTACTACATGTAGAAGAGGTAGAGCTTATTTTTGATGATGAGGCTATTAAAGCAATGGCAGCACTAGCTCATAGTGCAAATGAGAAAACAGAAGATATTGGTGCAAGAAGATTGCACACAATTTTAGAAAAAATTATAGAAGATATTAGTTTTGAAGCAGATGAGCATAAAGGCGAGAAGTTCAGTGTAACTAAAGAGCTTGTTCATGAAAAACTAGACAAAGTTATTGAAGATGATGACCTATCTAGGTATATATTATAACCTTGACACTATATGAGCTAAGCTCATATAGTTACGCTAACGCTTAGTTTTGCTCAGCGCAAAGCTCTATCACACTTGTGTGATTTTACTTATTGTTTCAAATTAATAACGTATTACACATTTATATATTTATACCTCTATCTATTTTGGGGTTTCAGTTTTACATGTAGAGTTTATTTTTAAGCTCTACATGTAAAACTACTTTACATAGGAAAATATTATGACTAAAGCTGGATTTGTATCATTAATTGGAAGACCTAATGCTGGAAAGAGTACTTTAATGAACTTTTTATTGGGTGAAAAAATTGCACTAACTTCACAAAAAGCAAATGCAACTAGAAAACGCTCCAACGCTATTGTTATGCATGAAGATAACCAAATTATTTTTGTTGATACTCCAGGACTTCACGAAAAAGAGAAGATGCTTAATGAGTATATGTTAGAAGAGGCACTAAAAGCTATTGGGGATTGTGATTTGATTGTCTATTTAGCTCCCGTGACTGATTCACTAGAGCATTATGAGAAATTTTTAGAGATAAATGGTAGAAGAAGAAAACATATTATAGTTTTAAGTAAGATGGATCATGTGCCTCAAAATAGATTAATGGAAAAGATTATGGAGTACAACAGATACGCATCTGAGTTTGAAGCACTTCTTCCCATGTCTGTTAATAAAAATGTAGGCAAAGAGGATTTGCTAAATTTAATTTGTAAATTTCTACCTGAATCTGAATACCTATTTGACCCTGAAGATTTAACAACTGAGCTTTTAAGAAACATATATAAAGAGTTCATTAGAGAGGGTGTTTTTAATAATATTAGCGATGAAATACCTTATGAATCTGATGTGCTTATTGACAAAATAGATGAAAAAAAAGGAATCGATCATATTCGTGCAACTATTATTGTAGAAAAAGAGTCACAAAAAGGGATTATAATTGGTAGTGGAGGAAATGCAATAAAGCGTATTGGAACAGATGCAAGACATAAAATTGAGAAGCTATCTGGTAAAAAATGCTTTTTAGAACTCTTTGTTGCTGTTAAAAAAGGTTGGTCAACTGACAAGAAATTCTTAAATGAGATGGGGTATGAATGGTAAAGATTGCACTCTTATTAGCTATTACATTTTTTTCAATAAATGCTTCAAATTTAGTAACAATTTACAAAAATGAGGGAATAAAAAGTGTTGAAAAAAAATTAGATTTAGCATTAACTAGTAAAACATATTGGGAAAAAGAGCTTAAAAATATTGACACAAAATTCGGATATTATGAGAGTGCAAATACAGTTTTAGTTTGCGATAAATCTAAAGGTACTCTAAAGTTTTACACAAAAAATGGTAATAAATTTGATCTTAGAAAATCTCATAGTGCATTTACTGGAAAAGAGAGTGGAGATAAGTTTGAAGAGGGAGATAGTAAAACTCCTGTGGGTGTTTATAGTATAAAAAATAAAATTATTTCATTAGACCAATTTTATGGTCCATTAGCTTTCTCAACATCATATCCTAATTTATATGATAGAGTAAGAGGTAAAAATGGACATGGTATTTGGATTCATGGACGTCCTCTTAATGATGAACAAAGAGAGTCATACACAAAAGGTTGCATTGCAATTGAAAATGCAAACATAGAGTGTATGGGTGATAATCTTGATGTAAAAAACACCGTTTTAATTATTGATGAAGTAGTACATGTAGAGGATAAAAAAAGCTCATTCGTAACGATATTAGCACAACTCTATAAGTGGAGATATGATTGGATATACAACAATTTCAATAGCTACATCTCTTTTTATGCTAAAGATTTTAGAAAAAGCAATGGAGATGACCTAGAGTCATTCTCCTCTTATAAAAAAAGAGTTTTTTCTTACAACGATAAAAAAACAATTCTTTTTAATAATATTCGTATTACACCATACCCTGGAGATGTTGAAAATCTTTTTGTGATTAGTTTAGATGAAGAGTACAACTCTAAAAGATTAATATTTAGTGGCAAAAAAACTCTTATGGTCTATCTTGACAGTGAGTCTAAAATGAGAATAATTGCTGAGGATTAGAATGCGTTTACTTTTTATTATACTCTTTTCTTTTACATACTTACACGCATATAACTTCAATTTAATTAAACTAAATCATGATGATTCACCAACACTTTTAGTTGTTGGAGGGATTCATGGAAATGAACCAGGGGGTTATTTTGCACCAGCTATATTAGCAACTCACTACAAGATAACAAAAGGTTCTTTGTGGATTGTTCCAGACTTAAATAGAGTTAGTATTCAATCTAATATGCGTGGAATTCATGGAGATATGAATAGAAAATTCTCTATAATTAAGAGTAATGATAGAGACAAACAGACAGTTTTAGAGATTAAAGAGGTAATGCTAAAGAAAAATATTGACCTGATTTTAAATCTTCATGATGGTCATGGCTTTTACAGAAAAGATTATAAAAATACTATTTTTAATCCTAATGCTTGGGGTCAAACTTGTGTTATTGATCAGTCTAAGCTAGATGGAGAGTGTAGTTTTAGTGACTTAGGTAGCATTGCTCAAAAAGTAAACAGTCATCTTAATGCTAACTTACTAGAAGCACACCATATCTTTAACATAAAAAATACAAAAACAAAGTTTGAAGATGAGGCTATGAAGCTCTCGTTAACTTATTTTGCTGTAACACACAATAAGCCTGCCTTTGCAATTGAGACAAGTAAAAACCTATCTACTTTAGAGCAAAAAATATATTACCAACTTCGTGCGATTGAGGGCTATATGCAAGTTATGGGAATAGAGTATAAAAGAGATTTTGAGCTTGATACTTTAGAAATTTCACGAATATTGAAAAAGAGTGGTGAACTTATAATAAATAGTAATATCGCAATTAATCTTTATGATATTAAAAGATATATCAACTATCTTCCAATGTTACCACGACATAATAGTATAGAGCTTACAAATATACTTGGTAGTTTTAAACGAGTACAAAATCACTACGATATTTACATTGGTAATAAAAAGATAACTACAATCTTTCCTCAAAGATTTAAAAGCATCAAATCAGCTAAAAAAGTTACAATCGAGATTGATGGTGTAGATAAAGAGGTAGCAATAGCTTCAAATGTGAAAGTAAATGACGATTTTACCATTAAAGCTAACGCCAATCTAAGAGTAAATGTGATAGGATATTCAAATTCTAAAATTAAAAATGAGAATATGATTACAATTTCTAAGTCTGATTTAAATAAAAAATTCTCTCTTGATAAAGATGGTCTCTCATACAGAGTTGAATTTTATGATGGTAACTCTTTTGCTGGAATGGTAGTAGTTAACTTTAATAAGTAGTAATACTAATTGTGAGGATAGTTTGTTATGTTAAAGAAAAATAGTGTATCAATTAATCCATATAACTATACCTATTACCAATCTGAAGAGAATAGCTTAGTAGGTGTTAAAGAGCCATCATTTATAAAAGATCAACATGTAATATCTCTTATTAATCCAAAAAACTTTATCTCATCACAAATACAGATACCTAAAAGTATTGATGAAGAGGACGTTTTTGACACAATAAACCTTCAAACCACAGACGAGCTAAGTCTTGATACAGAAGAGATAGAGTATATAATTAAATATGTAGAGGTAATAAACGAAGAGAGCGAAGAAGAGTTTAGAACTTTTAATGTTTTTGTAGTCGAAGACGCTGCACTAGATGAGATATACCTGCCAAGTGTTGAGCATGCAAAGTATATTGACTACATAGTACCAACACCTCTTCTTTATAAGACTCTGTACAAAGAGGCAATTGAGTCTAGTGCTGCGCATATTTTCATCTACTTTCAAGATGATAACTCATTTTTCACGCTCTACAATAATAAAGAGTTTGTATATACTAAATCTTTAAATCTATCTCTTGATCAAATGCACGATAAATATTGTGAAATTTATGGTGAGCAGATGCCAAAAGAGGATTTTATAAAACTTCTTTTAGAAGATGGTTTAGATGAGCAAAAAGAGAACTACACATATATAAAAGAGCTTTTTGATGATATTTTAAGCCATATATCAGACATCATTACATTTGTAAAAAGAGCGTATGACTTAATGATGATAGAGACTATTTATATAAGTTCATCTTATGGTAATATTAATGAGTTAGACAACTTTACTAACCAAACATTTAGAACTACATCTACCGGATTTAACTTTGATTATGGTGTAACACAGTCACAAAACATTGATGCTATGCATATTTTAATGCATCTATTTCGTGAGGGAGATTATGATTGTAACTTCACAAAATATTTTAGACCACCTGGTTTTAGTAAACGTGACAGTGGTAAGCTTATTTTACTTACAGCAGGCTCTATTATACTCTCAATGCTCTATCCAGTTGTATATTGGAGTATGACTGCAGTTCAAGATATTGAAATACTAGACCTTAAAAGCCGATACTCAGAAATTCATAATAAAAAAACTTCTATTGAAAAGCAGATTAAACTAAAAAAAGATGAACAAAAAATTGTAAAAGATAAACTTAAAGTTGTAGTAGATGAGTTTACAAATAGAAAAAATACTTTAACTAAAATTAGAAGTATAAAAGTTGACTACCCTATGAAAGCTAAGCTTATTGCACTTTTTACAAAAGATTTTAATAGATTCAAAGTTAATCTATTAGATGTAAGCTACGGTGAAAATGGTGATTTAAAAAGGTTTTATTTTGATTTAATTGCTAAAAATGATAAAGACATTACAAAACTTGTCAAATATTTAACAGATAAAAAATTGAAAAAATTTCAATTTTTACTAAATAAAATAGCATACGATAGTGAATTAAAAGTCTATAAATGTGCCCTTGAAGTGAGAATTAGATGATTGAAAACTACTTACAACAACTAGACAAAGCATTAGAGCAGAAGAGTGCTAAAGATCTCTATATAATCTATTTTATGATTGTAGGTGTTTTTGGATTCATCTCCTACAACTACTTTTTCGATAGTTCAGAACAAGGGTATAAGCGTTCGGTTAAAGAGGCACAGCAGTTAAAGAGCAAAATAAAGAGTGATAAAAGCTACTTAGTTATTAACAATGAAAACACTATTTTGGCACTTACAAAGAATATAGAGCAGATGAAAAAAGATTTCATCTACTATGAAGATAGCAATGCATATATAAAAACACAGATTAAGCAGATTTCAGTGCTATATTATGATGAGAAAAGATGGGGTGTATATTTAGACTCAATTCCTACAAATGCAAAAAAGTTTAGAGTAAAAATTAACGAGTTAACAAACACATTCTCAGATAACAAAGAGACCTTTGGTCATGTTTTAGACATTAGTATAAATGCGAATGGTAGTTTCAAGAATCAACTAAAATTTATAAACTCACTTGAAGAGAGTTTTTTAGTTGTTGATATACATGATTTAAACCTAAAAGAGTCAAACAAAACAATTAATTCTGATATGAACATCTCAGTTTGGGGTATAATTCAATGATAAAAATGTTACTTATTTTAATAATTACCATATCTATACAAGCAGATAATCTAGCTTGGGTTGATGAACAAATCAATGCAATAAAACCAAATAGAGATGGGATAAGTGTAAAAGGAATTGACAAAACAAGGTCACCATTTATATTTATACAAAAAGATAAGAGCGTAAAAAAAGGCTCAAATCAAAAAGCTATCTACAAAACTGTAAAAAACAAAGATGGAAAAGTAATAAAAAAGAGAGTTCTAGTTAAAAAAGAGATGAAATTAAAAGCTATAATAAACTATAACGCTTTAATTGACAAAACATGGGTAAAAGTTGATGATATATTTAAAGGATATAGAGTCATAAAAATAGATGACTCTTTTGTAGTTTTGAAAAAAGGCTCAAAAACCAAAAAACTATCTATTAAAAAAAGCAGTAATAAAATAAAGTTTGGAGATAAAAAATGAGATATTTAACAAGAGCGACGCTACTAATAGCCACAATTTTTTCGCTCTCACAAGCTTCATGTGAGTATAAACTATTTAATATTGTTTCATCTAATGAGACTACTATTGATGAGTTTATATCGCAACTAAGTGATGAGTGTGAAATTAGTGTAATTGCTAATGACAGTGCAACAAAAAAGGTTATGCAACATAGTATTAACAAGCTATATATTAAAAATTTAACTTTAGATGAAGTTTTAGCACTTATTTTAACAAAAAACAATATTAACTATACCCTAAAAGACAACACTTTAGATATCTCATACATCACAACAAAAACATATAATATTAACTATATTTTAACTCAAAGAAAGAGTTCTGCTAGTACAGATGTTACGCTAAGTAGCTCTAAAGAAGATAGCGGTGAGGGTACTGCTTCAAATAAAGGTGAAGCTCAATCTGGTATGAAAATTGAGACGAATGATGAAGTTATTTTTTGGAAAGAGCTAGATATTGAGCTTCAAAGCATTTTAAATCGTCCTGAAGACTCATACAAAGCAAGCCCACCAATAATAAACAAAAATGCAGGGATGATAACAGTCTCTGCAACAGCCTTGCAACTAGAAAGATTAGATGAGTACTTAAAAATTCTACAAAAAAAAGTACAGTATCAGGTCTTAATTGATGTAAAAATGATGGCAGTTGTTTTTGATGATACAAACTCTAATGGAGTCGATTGGTCACAACTCTATAAACTTCAAAATTTAGCTTATACAGGGCAATATTTGAGTGCAATGGATGTTAGTACGTGGACAGATGGGAAAATAACTGAAGTTGCTCCAGAATTAGGAAAATGGACATCTGGATTAGTCGATGTAACATCTGCTGGCTCACTTAGTGAAGTAGTTAAGTTTTTAAAAACACAAGGTGATTTAAGAGCAATATCTAATCCTAAAGTGCTAACACTCAACAATCAGCCTGCCCTAATTACTGTAGGAACTGAGTATTTTTATAAAATTACAAACTCCACAACAACTGCAACATCTACTAGTCCAGTTGTTGGAAATACTGAAATTATTAGTTCAGTTTTTGCAGGTGTTTTACTAGATATTACTCCTGAAATATCGCATGATGATACGATTACTCTAAAGATAAACCCATCAATTAGTGAGACTGTAGATACTGTTTTAGCAACTGAAAAGCGTACAATGCCACCAGATTTAAGCAGACGCCAACTCTCATCTGTTGTAACTGTAAAAGATGGAAATAGAATTATTTTAGGTGGATTAATTAGCAGACGTGATGAGCTTGACTCTAACCAACTGCCATTCTTGGGCGATATCCCAGGATTAGGGTACTTGTTTAAGAGTGAAAAAACAATTCAAAAACTAGAAGAGCTAATTATTGTTATTGAGCCACATATTATTAAAAAAGATGCACAGACTATATCGTTGTCTGATTTAGGATATAAAAATCTATCTTTAGGTGATTTTGACAACTCTTACCAAAAGTTTTTTGGTGATAAAAACATAACAAAAGACGCAAATAAAAGTGAGTGATTTTACAAAAGCAAAAGATGCTTTTCTTGATGTTGTAGATGAAAAAAACTATATAGATTTAGATAATTCTATCAATATTTACAGCAGTTTAAAACAAGCTATTGAGAAGCCTCTTAAGATGATTATGCTCTATGGTCGCCCAGGAACTGGTAAAAGTATGCTACTTAATAGACTCTACACCGAGTTAAAACATAATCACAACATATACAACTATCCAACTCCTCTTGTCGATGAGGACTATTTTTTAACCACTTTAGCAAAAGATATTTACAATATTGAAACTGATGGAATAAAAATTACACAATTTATTGAGATTGCTAAAGAGAGTAGTTTTGAGACAACACCCATTGTGCTACTTGATGAAGCTCAACTATACTCAGATAAACTAATGGAAAAAATTAGACTTCTATCAGATAGCAGATATGTTAAATTTGTTATTACACTGCATAAAACAGATGAAGAGGACATCATAGCAAAAGAGCATTTTCAAACTAGAATTTGGGAGAGTGTTGAGCTACACAATGGTACAGTAAATGACATAAGCATATATATCCAAAAAAAACTACTACAACACTCTTTAACCAATGTTGCTTTGATGTTTAATATTAAGATTTTTAAACAGATACACACTCTTACAAAAGGTAACTTAAGAGATACAAATAAACTTCTATATACACTTTTTGAAATTTATGAGTACTATGAGTCACATAAGCCTAGTAAAATAAATCTATCCTCTATTAACGGAGATTACATCACTATGAGCGCCTTAGCAAGAGGGTTTATAAATGGTTAATATTGATGATTTAGAAAAAAGATTGTTTAGATACAAACTAAACAGAGCAATACCTTGTGCTGCCATGATATTTCTAACTACTCTTTTAATATCTATTACATTTTGGTTTTTTAATAAAGAGTCCCAAGAAAACAGAGCAGTAGAGCCTAAAATTGAAGATGAATTAGTTATTGTTGAAAAAAAGAGTTTTGATGAGAAAAATGTTACAAAAAAAGTAGTTCCAAAAAAAGAGCTTGAACCTAAAATTGATGAGATTAAAACTAAAATTACTATAACACCTATGATGAACTTTTTAAATGATTTTGAGTACTACCATAGCGAAAAAAGAGAGCTACATGTAGAGACAATTCCAGATGATAAGGTTATTGTAACTAATAAGAAAGCTCCTAAAGAGATAGTAGAAATTAAAGAAAAAGTTATTAAAAAAAATATTTCAAATACGATTACTAAAGCTGATATTGAATCAGTAATTAATCGATTTGAAAAAAATAAGAATCCTAAACTATCTCTTTTTGTTGCAAAGTACTACTATGACAAAAAAAATTATGAGAAAGCTTATGAGTATGCTCTAATTACAAATGAGTTAGATAGCACTCTGGAGGAGTCATGGATTATCTTTGCCTCCTCTCAAGTTAAACTGCATCAAAAAAGTAAAGCAGTATCAACACTGAAAAACTATATATCGCATTCACACTCACAAAAAGCTACAATTTTACTAGATGATATTATTAATGGAGACTTTAAATGAAACTTTTCTTAACAATTTTACTACTTACCTCATCACTTTTTGCGTCTAAAAATGATATTTTTAGACTATACGAGAATAAAAACTACCTGCAAGCTTGCAAAGAGGGTAAATCCTATTTAGCTAATAGC
>JAYEGD010000066.1:0-4544 GCA_034658915.1 Campylobacterota bacterium
TTTCAGTGCTCCACTTCTTCCATCTTCGGCTTTTCCATCTGCACAAAGTTGAGCAATATGAGCTAAAGTGTTTGCTCCAACATCATTAAAGTTTTCACCATTTTCATCAATTCCAACAAACTTATCTGCATCACTTGCGCCACCAACTCCAAATGAGTCTAAAAGTAAAATAACTGTTCTTTTCATGACTATTTCTCCAATAAATATAATTTTAAACATAATAATCAGCAAAGCTAATTATTATGGCAGGGACAATTTGTCCCTACAACCCCCTAAAGCTACAAAAAACTATGTTTTTTGAGATATAAGACTATTTAAAAGACTTGAAGCACCAAATCTAAAGTGTTTAAACTCAATCCATTCACTACCCATAATTTGCGTTGCAACTTCTAAATATTTTTGAGCAGTTTCACCATCTTTAACACCACCAGCTGCTTTAAAGCCAACATCTTTTCCACTTTTCTTAATTACTTCTATCATCACTTTTGCAGCTTCTAGTGTTGCATTTATTGCTACTTTTCCTGTTGAAGTTTTAATAAAATCAGCTCCAGCATCAATACAAATTTGAGAAGCCTCTTTAATGAGTTCATCGCTTTTTAGCTCACCTGATTCAATAATGACTTTTAGCATAACGTTTGACTCTTTGCAAACATCACTACAAGCTTTTACTAACTCAAAACCAATCTCTCTATTTCCACTCATAAATGCTCTATATGGAAAAACAACATCTACCTCATCTGCACCCAATTTGATTGCTACTTTTGTCTCGGAGAGTGCTTGGGCTACATTGTCATTTCCATGTGGAAAGTTTGTTACCGTCGCAATTTTAATCTGCGTACCACTTAGTAATTGTTTTGCAATTGGTATAAATTTTGGGTAAATACAGACTGCCGCTACATCAACAAGTGGTGTTTTAGCACTTTTACACAACTCAACTATTTTCTCATTTGTGTCATCATCATTTAGTGATGTCAAATCCATTAGACTTACTATTAATTTAATATCTTCTTTACTCATCAGTCTCCTTTTACATCTATAAATTCATCTGGGTTGTGCTCATATTTAAATAAAAACATAAATGCAACTCCAACAACAAAAGCGTAAGCTGCAAATGTAAACCAGATATATGGCCAATTACTTACACCATTTACTGTGAAATGATCTACAACTAATCCACTTAAAGTTCCTCCTATAAATGCGCCAACACCATTTGTCATAATCATAAACATACCCTGAGCGCTTGCTCTAATTTTAGGATTTGCCTCTTTTTCAACAAACAGTGAGCCTGAAATATTAAAAAAATCAAATGCCATTCCATAGATTAACATAGACAATATTAGTAGCCATAAGCCATCTCCAGGGTTTCCTAAACCAAAAAATCCAAACCTAAAAACCCACGCAAACATACTCATCAACATAACTTTTTTTATTCCAAATTTGTATAGAAAAAATGGAATAACTAATATAAACATAGATTCAGACATTTGAGAAATAGACATCAAAATTCCAGGATGTTGAACTGCAAATGAGTCTGCGTATGCATCTGAAAAGTCATGTAAAAATGGTTGTCCAAATGTGTTAGTAACTTGTAGTGCAACACCTAATAGCATTGAAAATGTAAAGAATATTGCCATCTTTTTCTCTTTAAACAGCACCAGTGCATCAAGTCCTAAAGATGAAATAAGTGACTTTTCACACTTTTCAACACTTGGTGGACAACTAGGTATTGTAAATGAGTAGATACCCAACAGCAGTGATGCAGCTGCACCCACATAAAGTTGATGAGCACTAAGTGTCCATGACGCAAAATCTACACTCCACATTGCAACAATAAACCCAACAGTTCCCCAAACACGTATTGGAGGAAAAGTCTTAATTACCTCAAAATTATTCTGATTTAAAACATTGTATGAAACTGCGTTAGATAGACCAATAGTAGGCATGTAAAACATAGAGACAAATAAGATTATGATATACATTGAGTCAAAGCTCGTAGTTTGTGATGCCAAAAAAAGTAGCATAGCACCAATTAAGTGGCTTATTGCGTAAACTTTTTCTGCATTTATCCACTTGTCTGCAATAATACCAATGAGTGCAGGCATAAACATTGCACCTATTCCCAAAGTTGCATAAATTGAGCCAACCTGCGTTCCAGAAAATTTCAAGGTAATAATCATATATCCACCGAGTGATATTAACCAAGAACCCCATACAAAAAATTGTAAAAAGAGCATTATTGTTAAGCGAAGTTTGATAGAAATAGTACACCTCTAATATTAATATACGCTATAGTCTCTTATATTGGTTTAAATACCACTTAAACAGCTCTTTTTTAATTAGTTAATCATTTAACAATAATATAAGAAAAAATTATGTAATATTTGAGTTATTCACTTTGGAGGTGTTATTATGGTTAAAAAAATTTTATTAGGTCTTGCTACGGCATCACTTTTATTTAGCGCAGAAGCGTTGGCATGTTCTAAGAAAAATGGGATGAATAAACATATGTCTAGTAAATATATGCAAGGTCGCGAAGCTAGAAATGTAATTAATGCAGTAAGCAAAACTGGCCTTTCAGCTGCACAAACTCTAAAAATTGCTGAAGGAGTTGCAGATTATAAAGCTACAATGAAACAGATTAAGCAGATGAAAATTTTCCCAGTAGATTCATTCATTAATGATAATTTTGATGAGAATAAATTTATTGGTGAAATGAGCAAAAAGTATCAAGCAAAAATTGCAGCTCAAGCAGCACTATTTAAGTATGTCTTCACTGTTTTAGATGATGAACAAAGAAAAATATTTAAAAGAGAGTACGCGGCACCTGTAATTAAGAAAATGATTAAAATGAACTTGCATGGCTCAATGGGCAAGGGTCAAATGAGTAATGGTAATACAATTCCACCAAAACCTTGTAAAATGAAAAATATGTAGTACAATTGCAAAAATGCAAGGGTTAAAATATAATGAGTATAAAAGAGGAACTATTAAGTCGTAGTGAGTCAAAATGTGAGCTTTGTAGCTCAGTTGACAATTTAAGTGTTTATGAAGTTGTACCGTCAAATGGTAGCGTAGAGCAATCTATCTTAGTTTGCTCTACATGTAAAGAGCAGCTACAAGACTCTTCAAAGATGGATACAAACCATTGGCACTGTTTAAACGACACTATGTGGAGTGAACATAGCGCCGTTCAAGTTGTAGCTTATAGAGTTTTAAAATCAATTGCTTACGAGGGTTGGCCACAAGATTTATTGGACTCTCTTTACTTAGAAGATGACGTACAAATTTGGGCTGACACTACTGAAAATAATCTAAATGAAGTAGTTGTGAAAGATAGCAATGGCGTAACCTTACAAGCAGGAGATAGTGTAACTGTAATTAAAGACTTAGATGTTAAAGGTGCAAGCTTTACTGCAAAAAGAGGAACTGTTGTCAAAGGCATCTCTTTAAATGGAGTTGAGGGGCAGATAGAGGGTCGTGTTAATGGCACAAAGATTGTTCTTCTTAGTAAATTTTTAAAGAAGAGTTAATGTGCTCCAACTTTTAGTAAGACAACTTTTATTGTCTTTACTAAAATAACAAAATCTGTCCATAGAGACCAATTTTTAATGTACCAAATTTCAAGCTCATTTCGCTCTTTAAATGTAAGGTGATTTCTTCCACTGACTTGCCAAAGTCCAGTTATCCCAGGTTTAACTTTTAAAATAACGTTTTGATTATGTCCTAGTTTTTTAGACTCACTACACATGTAAGGACGTGGACCTACAAGACTCATATCTCCTTTTAAAATATTAATAAATTGAGGAAGTTCATCTAATGAGGTTGAACGTAGAAATTTACCTACCTTTGTAACTCTAGGATCACTCTTATACTTATGAAAAATATCGTAATATATAACCTCTTCGGGATTTAGTTTTAAATATTTCTGCAGTATTTCATCTGAGTTTTCATACATTGTTCTGTATTTGTAGCAGATAAACTCACTACCATCTTTTCCTAATCGAGGTTGTTTAAAAAAACTATCACCTTTTGAATTAAATTTAATAGCTATTGATATGACTACATGTAGTATCAAAAAAAGTGGTAAAAGAAGCATTGCAAATAGTTTATCGAAAATTAATTTTAACCATAAATTTTTAGTTATCAGGAGTCTGTTCTCGACTTGAATAGCGTTATATCTAATATTTGAATACTCCATAATTGTTGAATTTACAAAGTTAATATTTGTAATATATGGCACAATATATAGTTCACACTTTTCATTTAAAAAGGTTGATATTTGTTCATTAATATCTTTAGTTGACATATCTTTAGATGCAATTATTACTTTATCATAACTGCTTTTACTCTCCTTTAAGCCTAAATACCAGTTCTCTTCAAACTCATTTTTCAAAGTATTAATTTGCTCTTCATTTCCAACAAGTAAAACTTTTTTACTAAAAAATGAGAGTGAAAATAGAGCTTTTTTTACAAAACGCTTTGCAATTGAGATACTAAAAGCACCAATAATAAAATAGAGTGCTATAAAGAGTCGTGAGTAGTTT
>JAYEGD010000067.1:0-4500 GCA_034658915.1 Campylobacterota bacterium
AACTATTCAACACGTAAAATGAGCAAAGCCCATTTTACGTGTTGAATAGTTACAAAATTAAAAGGATTAAGAAGTGTTAAAAGCATACATGATACTCTCAATAATACTCTTTTCCATTGGAGTAGTTGGCTTAATTAGTAGGCGTAATATTATTGTTATGTATATGTCTATTGAACTTTTACTAAATGCTGTTAATATCTCTTTGGTGGCAATTAGTGCAGATATGGCGGACTCCTCAGCTCAGGTTATCTCACTCATAATCATTGCTATTGGAGCGTCTGAAGCGGCTCTATTTATGGCACTTTTTGTAGTTCTTTTTAGAAACAGAGGCTCACTTGATGCTAATGTTTTTGACATATTAGGAACAAAAAAGGCTACTCATGAGTGATGCTTTAGTTCTTAATACTCTACTTTTTTCACCACTGCTTAGTGCAACATTAATCTTTTTGCTTGTTATTTTACAACTACATGTAAAGCAAAGCACCTATACATTTTTAGCACTATTAGGCTCAGGAATTAGTGCTATTATTGCTCTACATGTAAGCTATGAGAGTTTTATGTATGCACACATTTTTAGCTTAAAACTGTTTACATGGTTACATGTAGATAACTTCATAATAGAGCTATCTTTGAAAGTAGATTCTTTGAGTGCTTTTATGCTCTTGTTTGTTGCTCCTGTTAGCTTTTTAATTCATCTTTATGCAACTGGTTATATGGATAAAGATAGAAGTTATGGTCGTTTTTTTGCATACTTTAACCTCTTTATTTTCTTTATGTTTTTACTTGTTATGAGTGCAAATCCTATTGTTATGTTTATTGGTTGGGAGGGTGTGGGACTGACATCTTACGCACTTATTGGCTTCTATCATGAGGATATTAAAAATACATACGCAGGGAATAAAGCGTTCATTGTTAATAGAGTAGGGGATTTTGGATTTTTAAGTGCATTGATGTTGCTCTTTGTTTTTGTTGGAGATGGTGGCTTTAGTTTTGACGCTATTTTTTCAAACCTATCTTTGGTGGATTCTTCAATGCTTACTCTAATTGCTTTTTTACTCTTTGTTGGAGCTATGGGGAAATCTGCTCAAATACCTCTTTTTGTCTGGTTACCAGATGCTATGGCAGGTCCTACACCAGTATCTGCTTTAATTCATGCAGCAACTATGGTAACTGCTGGTGTCTATATGGTGGCGCGTTTTGCTCCTCTTTATAATTTAAGTGTTGATGTCTCTTTGTTTATAGCGTACATTGGAGCTTTTAGCGCACTAGCAGCTGCAATTATTGCAACAAGGCAGTTTGACATTAAAAAAATTCTTGCATACTCTACAATGTCGCAACTAGGTTTTATGTTTATGGCGTTGGGTGTTGGTGCTTACTCAACAGCTCTTTTTCACACCTTTACACATGCATTTTTTAAAGCACTGCTCTTTATGGGTGCAGGTGCAATTATTTTAGCACTTCATCACAAACAAGATATTCGTCAAATTAGAGGAGTTAAAAACTCAATGCCTCTTGTTTTTTGGATGATGTTTATTGCTTCATTAACCATTAGTGCAATTCCACCACTAAGTGCATTTTTCTCAAAAGATGCAATTATGAGTTCGCTCTTTGCAAGTGGATATTTTGGAGTTTTTGCAATTGCATTTATTGCCTCGCTTTTAACTGCTTTTTATATGTTTAGAATGATTTTTGTAATCTTTTTTTCAAACGAAAAACAAGAGGCTAAAAAAAGCTCTAAAAGTATGCTCTATCCAATGGCTACTCTCACTCTTTTAGCTATTGTTAGTGGTTTTTTTAACCTACCAACAATATTTGGTGGAAATTTAGAGGTCTCAACTTGGTTAAATTTAGCAGATAAACATCTACATGTAGAACACAACACAGAGATTGCACTAATGGTTGTAAATACATTAGCAATATTGGGAGTAATCTTCTACACCTATAAAAGATACGCTTATAGTGATGTAATTAACTCAGAGAGTGAAACAAGCTTTGTTGCTAATAAGTTTTATGTAGATGAGTTTTATGAAAAAGTAGTTGTGAAACCTCTACATGTAGTCGCTGAAGTTTTAAACAAGAGAGTGAGCTACTACCTCATAGACAGATCAATCAATATTTTAGCACTATATTATGCTAAAGTTGGACGACACTTCTCATACTTTGAAAATGGTAATGTTCGCTACTACGCTCTTTATATGTTAATAGGTGCTGTTTTAGGAATGCTCTACATGTACATGAAATTAAAGGCAGTTTTATGAACCTTTTATCACTACTTATTTTCACACCAATTGTTAGTGCAATCTTTTTGTTTCTTACGAGTTTTAACATAAGAGTCATAAAAGTAATCTACCTAGTTACTACGCTTATTGTTGCTACTTTAGCGCTTTTACTATTTTTTGAGTTTAACCCAAATATGGGAATGCAGTTTGTAGTAAAGAGCAGTTGGATTAAAGAGTACTCCATTAATTACTATGTAGGCGTTGATGGAGTCTCATTGTACATTGTGATGATGTGCGCACTTTTAATGCCACTTATTGCAATTGGTTTGTACAAGCAAAGAGACAAAAGAGGCTACTGGATAAACTTGCTATTTGTTCAAGGTGGAATAATGGGAGCAGTATTGTCACTAGACTTGATGCTTTTTTACCTCTTTTGGGAGTTAATGCTTCTACCAATGTTCTTTATGATAGGACTTTTTGGTTATGGACGAAACCATTTTATGACAATGAAGTTTAATATGTACGCAATTTTTGGCTCACTTATGATGCTTATCTCTATTTTGTACATTGCAGTTCAGCATAAAATGCAGTTTGGTTTTTACTCATTTGAGATAGATGAGCTGCGTTTTTTAACTCTAACACCACTAGAATCACTCTTAGCATTTAGTGGTTTTATGATAGCTTTTGGAATTAAAATCCCTATTTTCCCATTTCATACGTGGCTTAGTGACACCTACAAAAGTGCGCCAACTGGAGCGGTTATTGTTATGAGTGCGCTTATGGCAAAACTAGGAGCTTACGCAATTTGGAGATTTCTATTTAGCATATTTAATGAGACTTCACATGTAGTAGCACCTTACTTTATTGCAATAGGACTCTTTGGGCTTATCTATTTTGGAATATCTGCTATGAGTCAAAATGGCATAAAACGAATGTTTGCACTATCATCAGCTTCACATCTCTCTTTAATTGTTGTTGGATTTTTCATCTACAACAGTTATGGTCTTGTTGGCTCATCTTACTTAATTGTCTCTCACGGACTCTCATCTGCTGCACTCTTTTTAATGGTTGGAATGCTCTATGAGAGAGTAGGAACTCACTCTATTAAAGCATTAGGTGGTATTGCAACAGTAGCGCCTCGTTTTGCACTATTTTTTGCTTTTTTTGCACTAAGCATTGTGGGCATTCCACTAACTGCTGGTTTTGTAGCAGAACTGTTAATTGTCTTAGGAGCATTTGAGTACAACATCTATGTTGGATTTATTAGTGCAACTACTATTTTAATTGCAATGCTTTTTATGTTTAAGATGATTTCAAAAGTTCTATATGGAGAGACAAATAGTAAAACAAAAGAGTTTGCAGAGTTGCGTCCTCACGAGCTTATTGCTCTAGTGCCATTGGCTTTGTTAATAGTAGCTATGGGAGTTTTCCCACAATATTTCATAAGTAAAATTGAACCAACTGCAACGAGCTGTATGTTTGAAAAAAAGGTAGAAAATTATGTCAAATGAGTTGATTGCAATAGTAGTTCCAGCACTTCTGCTTTTTAGTGCTATTTTTATCTTACTCTTTTTTCTAAATTTTGACAATAGAAAAAGGCGCTGCTACTAAGTGTTCGCAACGCCTTTAAAGAGATCTGACCCCCCAGAATCTCTCTCTACACGCGAAGGACTTTAAAGGCCTCTTCAAACTTGACCTTTACCATCTCCACATCCTCCTTATATCCCAAAGCAATCCGAATTTCCCCTGGTTTTCCCTCGTCAAACGCTCCCATTGGGATAATGGTAGTGATAGGATGGCCAAAGGAGGCAGCTATTGGGCAATCCAGAGTATCTGCAAAGCGAGTTGCCACATCGATGTCGTCTGTGTCCAACTCCATGTAGACGACCCCGCCGACTCGCCTATGCCCCACAAAACGGACTTCGGATTGGGGCCAGAGCCACTCTGCCAACTGCCGCGCTTTCTCTGCCAACATAGGCAGTCGCGCTTCCAACGGCTCCATCAAATTGGCTGGCAATCGCTTTAGGCACTCGTTTGCGAGGCAACTGCCAAGCCGAGCCATGGCCGCATCGCATTCCTCAATAAAGCTTGGGGAAGCGACAATGACTCCAGCGTTCACTTCATCCTTGTCCCCTGCCCGATAAAACTTGGACATGGATTCAATGTAGACGAAGTTTACTTTCGGCTCACCCAGCTCTTTTTGCACTTCTCTGTAAATCTGAAATGCGTCAAAAAGTACTGATGTGCAGAAAGTGTTGTCCATGATGACGGTCAACCCGCG
>JAYEGD010000068.1:0-16826 GCA_034658915.1 Campylobacterota bacterium
AACTAAGTGAATTGAAGCTGGCCAGTATGACATATCTTTCTCATCATCACCATAGCCTAGAGCTGTAATGTAGTTTAAAAGTGCATCTAGCCAAACATACATTACATGTTTGTCATCATTCATAGAAGTTGGAAGTTTTACACCCCAATTAAAGCTTGTTCTTGTAATTGATAGGTCGTGAAGCCCACCTTTTACAAAATTAATCACCTCATTTTTACGTGAACGTGGCAAAATAAAATCGTCTTGTGAAGCGTATAGCTCTAAAAGCTTATCCTCATATTTGGATAGCTTAAAAAAGTAGCTCTCCTCTTTTACAACATTTGTAGCTTTTCCACAATCTGGACAAAACTCGCCATCAATCAACTGTGTTTGTGGAAAAAATGTCTCACAACTAACGCAGTAGTGACCCTCATAGAAATCTTTGTAGATGTCACCTTTTTCCATCATCTTTTCAAATGCAACTTGAACACCATTGATGTGTTTTGCATCTGTAGTACGAATAAACTCATCATAACTAATTTCAAAGCCATCCCAAAGATTTTTAAAAGTAGCACTTATCTCATCTGCAAACTCTTTAGTTGGTTTACCAATTTTAAGAGCAGACTGCTCAATTTTTTCTCCATGTTCATCTGTTCCTGTTAAGAAGAATGTATCATTTCCCATCAAACGAGAGCGTCTTGCTAATGTATCTGTAATAAATGTTGTATAAGCGTGACCTATGTGTGCTTCTCCATTAACATAGTAAATTGGTGTTGTAAAGTAGTTACTCATATATTGTTATCTCCATCTTTAAAATTCAAATCCGCCCGTCTCGCCTTTTGACATTGAGTCATAAACGGCTTGTACGTAAGCTTTTCTTGTTTCACATCCTACAATTTTTTCACACTCCATGCAGCTTTTTACATGTAGTGAATTTTGGCAATCTTGTAAAATAGTTATCTGTTGCGATAGTTTTTTCTCAAACTCACTGTTTTGAGCATCTTCAACACTACTGTGCTCCATATACTTCTTTTACTCTGTTTATCTCATATTTTGAACCAAAAAAGCATGGTGTTGTGTCATGAACATGACGAGGTGCAATTGTTAGTACATCTATTTTACCGTTAATTGCTTCTCCTCCTGCCATATCAAAAATCATAGCAAATGGAAACACTTCAAAAAGCATTCTTAGTTTACCCTCTGGTTTATCTGAGGTTGCTGGGTAAGAGAATAGTCCTCCACCTTTTAGTAAAATTTGGTGTAAATCTGGAACCATTCCACCTGAGTATCTCAAACGATAACCCTCATTAAAGAAGCTATCAATTAGCTCTTTATGGTATGGTTCCCAATTTTGTTGAGTTCCACCAGGTGCATTTAAGTTCCCTCTATTGTTTAACCTAATCTCTTTAACATACTCAAATTCACCCTCTTGAAGCAAGTAGAGTTTTACTTTTCCTTGATATGCAAAAACTAACTCAACTCTAGGACCATAAACAACATAGCAAGATGCAATAAGCTCAGAAGAGCTAAAAGAGTGTTCATAAATACCAAATATTGAGCCAACACTTAAGTTTACATCAACTAAAGATGAGCCATCTAATGGGTCATAAGCAATAAGGTACTTTCCACTTCCAAGCTCTACAGCTTGATCTTTCTCTTCACTCGCTATTGTACCTATAGTAGGAACTTTTGAGAACTCCTCTTCAATAATCATATCGCACTGGATATCTAGTTGAAGCTGTGTCTCTCCTGAGCTATTTTCACTTACTGAGTAACCTATATCTTTAATATCAATCGCATCTTTAATGCGAATTGCACTTTTTTGAATAACTTCTAATATCTCTCTCATCTATAATTCCTTTGCATTTTTTAAAATCCATGTAATAACTTCGTTTTCATTATTTAAGTTTAGCACATTCATACCTTGAGGAAGATTGTAGCTATTAACATCTACTGTATCATCAATAGCTAATGCGTCCATATACTCAAAATAGCTCTCATCTATTTTGTCTCTAAATATACTTATTCGTGGGAGTGGAAGGTTTTTCAACCCCTCAACAAGCAAAATATCAAATGGTTGCAAAGATGTAATAATTTCATCTAAATCTTGATGAATGTGTGAAAAATATGTAGTTCTTTTAGGAGATGTTACAACAACTTCTGCACCAGTATCGCTAAATTTATAGCTATCTTTACCTGGAACATCAAAACGAGCCTTATCTTTGGGGTCATTTTTAATAATTGCTACTTTGTAGTTTAAGTCATGAATTAACTTACGAGCTACTTTTAAAATAAGTGTTGTTTTACCACTATTAGATGGACCAGTAAAAGCAACAGCTCTTCTTTTATTCAAATTTAAGACCTTTGTTAAAATATTTGTGGATTATATATGAAAAAGACTTAAGTCTTTAATAAAGAAGTGATACTCATATCTATTGTATAATCGCATTTAAATCTCAATATAACTCGTCCCATCTCCATTTTGTATCACCTTTATCTGTAAAGGTATCCGCTCTTTTAAAGCTTCCACATGGGAGATGACACCTACCATTTTTCCACCATTTTGAAGAAGGTTTAAAGCGTTAAGTGCAGTCTCTAAACTCTCTTCATCTAGTGTTCCAAAACCCTCGTCTAAAAATAGTGAATCTATTTTTATTTTTTGACTTGCTAACTCTGATAAACCAAGTGCCAACGCAAGGCTTGCTATAAAACTTTCACCACCAGACAGTGTACTTACAGGACGTACTGCATTTCCTTGGTAAGCATCGATGATTTCAAGTTCTAAAAGCTTGTTTTGATTTCTTACTAACGTGTAGCGAGCAGTTAATATCTTTAGATGTTGGTTTGCAAGGTTTATGAGCTGATCTAGGGTTATCCCTTGTGCAAACTTTTTAAACTTTGTTCCATCTGTTGAACCTACAAGCTCATTGAGTTTTACCCACACTTTAAAAGAGTCTTGTTTCTTCTTCAAAGACTCTATTTGCTCTTTAAACTTATCACTATTTTCTTGATTAACTTCTAACTCTTTTTTTTCACTACCTATATTTTCTTGTAGTGCATCTGCTTTTTGCTTTAGAAGTGATTGTAAGACTTCTAACTCCTCTTTTGCTTTAGCAGTAGGAGGCTCTTTTTCGTGTTCTTGTAGATTTTTTAAACTCTCTTCTTTAAGAGTTTGTGTTTGCTTAAATCTATCATCTATAGAGCTACAAAAAGCTTCCAACTCCTCTCTTTTAGTTTTTTCAAGCATCGCATTTTGAAACACAACATCATCTTTAAAGCCATTTTGTCTATACAACTCTTCTAACTCAATGCTCAATGCATCAAGTTTTTTACTACACTCAACTATTTTTGTATCTAAAATCTTTTTATTTGCTTCTCTCTCTTCATGTTTTATCCTGAGTGAATCTAACACACTTTTAGCCATCTGTTCTTTGTCTTGAACTGTTTTGTATTTAGTTGTTATTTCATTTTCATATACATTTAAATCAGCTACATTGAGTATCTCTACACGTTTTTTGGATAAGTTTTTAATATTGTGCTCTATATCTTCTATTTTAGTTTTTGACCTTTCAATCTCTTTAGTAAGTAAAACAAGTTCGGTTTCATCTGCTTTTTTATCAATGCTAAACTTATTTAACTCGATTTCTAACTCTTTTATCTTTTCGGTTGCCTGTAGATAGAGCTTATTTCTCTTCACAAGCTCTTCAAAGTGGATATCAACTGTTTCTAACTCAAACTTGATACCAAACTCTTTTACAAAAGAGTCTATAGCTTTAATGTATTTATTAATCTTTGAATTACACGCTTCTATAGTTGCACTTAACTGTTTTTTCTCTCCATTAACCTTTTCTAAGAGACTCTTTATCTCGTTTAACTCTCTCTCTTTTACTTGAAGCTTTTTAGCAGCTTTATCTCTTTCCTTAAGTAGTTCATCTTTCTTTATACGATTTTGTTTGATGCTATCAAGTTTTTTAGTTAATTCTGCTTCTTTTTCTTTTAATTCAAATTCACTATCACTACTTACTTTAAAGGAGTGCTGTCTAAAAAGATCTTGAAGTGTTACAACTTCTTCTTCTAGCTTTTTTACCTCAAGTTGAGATGTCTCTAGTTTTGTCTCCAGAATATTAATGCGTGATACCTGCTCTTGTAAAGAGTTTTCTTGTTCTTCAAGCCCTTGCACTTGAGTTACAATCATCTCTTTTGTCTTATCCACATGAATCTCTTGCAGATGAGTATTATATGGGTGTTTTGTAGAACCACATAACATACAAGCTTTACCATCAACAAGTTTATCTCTATCATCTTCATATTTTTTTAAAAGCTGTTCTTGTTCTTGCTTCTGTCTTAATGTCTCAATATGCTTTTTAAGCTCACTGATATGTTGTTCAGACACCCTCTTAGTCTCTAAAAGAGAATTAATAAGATCAGTATATCTCTCTTGCTCTTTACTTTCACTCTCTCTTTTGTTAATATGATTGACATAGTTTTCAAATGAGCGAATAAGTCTCTCTATATCTACTAAATCATTTTTAGTTTTTTCTTCAAATTCAAACTCATTTTGAGTCTCTTGAACTAGTGATGAATATGCTGCATCAACCTCTTTATAACTACTTGAGAGCTTATCAACTTCCTCTTTTTTTTCATTATAATTCATCTCTTCTTTTAAAAGCATCTTTTCAGAATCTTCTAGTTTTATCTGGGCTTTACTAAGCTCTACTCTCTCTTGCTTGTACTCTTCTATATTTTTTTCAAGTATCCCAAGAGTTTCTATTAGCTTTTTATCATTGGTGTTTGTTTGAATGTAAGCACTCTCAAACTCTAATTGCTTTTTAACATCTTCATATTTTTTTATAATTACGGCTAAAGCATCTTGAGTTTGAGTTAAACTCTCTAGTCCACTTTTAAGATTCTCTTGCTCTTTACTTAGGTTCTTTTGGTGTTCTTGCTCTTTTGTTGCTACTTCACGTGCTTCTTTTAACTTTTTACTCTCTACTTCAAAATCTCTATTTTGCTTAACAAACTCTGTTTTTATGAAACCATACTCTTTATCTTTTTGCTCCATATTTTGACTTAAATCAGTTAGCTCTTTATCAAGATTTTTTAAAAGTTCTTTATCGGTAACTAGGTTTTCTTTGAATTGCTTATATGATGTAAAAGTAGTAAAAACATTTAGCGCTTTATTTGCTTGCTCAAGTTTTTCAAACGAGCTCTTACTCTCTTCTTTAAGTTTTGTAACATCTATATACTCTTTTGTATATTTTTTACTATCGCTTTTAAGCTCTAAAAGTCTTTCTAACCAGTTAAGTGCTAATGTAAGTTGCTTCAACTGCTCATCAGTCTCTTTTTTTATAACGATACTTTCACCTAGCTCTTTTTGTTTTTGTTCAACAACTTCTTCGTCTAAAAGTTCTATAGACTCTAAAACTTTTTGATCAGACTCCATCTCTTGTTGATATGCACGATGTTTTTCAAATATAGCTATAGATATATCTGCATAAATTTGTGTACCAGTTATCTTTTCAAGGAGTATTGAACGCTCTTTTTCATCAGCTTTTAAAAAGGCATCAAAACTACCTTGTGCAAGTAGCATAGATTGAGTAAAACGACCAAAGTCTAAACCTGAAAGTTCCTCTATTTTCTTTGGCACCTCTCTTGATTTTAAAGGTATAATTTTATCTTCATCCAAATCTACAAGTTCCATTTTCGCTGTTTGAAACTTTCCATCGTGTTTTTTGCGTGCTCTTTTTTGTGACCATGATGAACGATAGCTTTTACCTCGTATTTCAAACTCTACTTCACAATAAGCTTCACCACAGTTTCTCGACATTAAATCATTTGGGTTTTTGAGTCTTGCTGTTTGTCCATATAGTGCGCAAGAGATAATATCTAGTATAGTACTTTTACCAGATCCCGTAGGACCTGCTATAGAGAAAAGTGCACTATCTTTTGTAAGTTCTTCAAAGTTAATTTCCGTCGTACCTTTTAAAGAGTTGATGTTTAAAGATTTAATCGATATTATCTTCATAAGCTTTGAACCTCATTTACAACTTGTTCAAAAGTTTCAAGTAGCTCTTTTTTAAACTCTTCATCCTCTAAGTCATCCTTTTCTATACGACGCTCAAATACATCTATTGGATTTAACTCTTCAAGGCTTATAACATCAAAATCCTCCGCATTAAGGGCTTGTTCTACTTTATCAATTTTAACTGCCAAAACTATAAGCTCTAATTCAGTAGCTTTATCTCTTATTACTTGATTGGCATGATAAGGGTTGTCATCTTTAAGATGTATCTCTATCCATGTACTTTTATCTTCAACACGCTCAAGCTCTTCTATAATCGTTGTAACATCTCCACGTAAAACTAATAGAGGTCTATAAAGTGGAATATCTAGCTCTACAACTCTCATATCTTTGTCTTTAAACTCTACAATATTAACTCTCTTTTGAGATTTTGATTCGCTAAAACTAAGTGGAATTGGAGAGCCACAATACCTTACATGCTCACATCCAACTTTTTGATTTGAGTGCAGATGTCCTAAAGCTACATAATCAAATTGTTTACTAAAAAAATTACTATCTATATCTAAAGTACCACCTATATATATTTCACGTTCAGAGTCACTTGTTTTAGAACCAACCGTAGTTAAATGTCCAGTTGCAATTATTGGTACATTGCTATCACCTACTATTTGTAAAGCCTCTTGATAAACACTATTGTAGTGTTCTTTTATACCTAGTGTGAGTGCAGACTCTTTATCATTCATGGTTTCTGAACTAAGAGACCCTCTTACTACATAATCCCTTAAGTATGGAACAGCACACACAATACCGTGAAGTCGCTCATTATTATAAATCTTGACTATTTCATTTTCGTTTTCATCTCCACTTGTAATTACATGAATATTTAATGCTTTTAGTAATTGCTTAGGAGCTTTTAAAGTGGCAATAGAATCATGATTTCCAGCCGTTATAATAATATTTTCACATGATGAACTTGAAAGTTTTGTAAGAAAATTGTAGTAAAGTTCTAGTGCATAATTGGGTGGGGTAGCTGTATCGAAAATATCTCCAGCTACTATTAAGAGATTAATATTTTCTTTCTCTACTGTATCTAAAAGCCATGCGAGAAATTCTTGATGCTCTTGCTCTCTACTTTTTCCCATAAAGCTTTGACCTAAGTGCCAATCTGATGTGTGTAATATTTTCATAATAGCCTTTAAATTATAAGGTTTATTGAGTATAATTCCAATAATTTTAACCGTGTTTTCATGTTGAAGTTTTATATTCTGACTATTTCATACCCTAAGGTGTATAGCAGTATAGCCAACATAGTTTAATGCAAACATTAAAAATAACAATAAAAGCCTTATTTATGGGCTTTAAATCAATAATATATCGGAGAATAGATGGGATTAGCAATAGGATTAGTAGGGTTACCAAATGTAGGAAAATCAACAACGTTTAATGCGCTTACAAAAGCACAAAATGCAGAGGCTGCAAACTATCCATTTTGTACAATAGAGCCTAATAAAGCAGTTGTTCCTGTACCAGATGTACGCTTAGGTGAACTTGCTAAAATTGTAAATCCTGAAAAAATTCAACACTCTACGCTAGATTTTGTAGATATTGCAGGACTTGTAAAAGGGGCTTCAAAAGGTGAGGGACTTGGAAATAAGTTTCTATCTAACATTCGTGAGACTGAAGTTATTTTACATATTGTAAGATGTTTTGAAGATGACAATGTTGTTCATACTGAGGGTAGTATTGACCCATTAAGAGATATTGAAATTATTGAGACAGAGCTGATTTTAGCAGATGTTGAAGCTCTACAAAATAGAGTTGAACGTCTTAAAAAACAGGCAAAAGCAGATAAAAAAGCAAAAGCATTAATGGAGTTTGGTGAGACATTAGCCGAATATTTAGCAGATGGAAATTTAGCTAGAAACTTCCCAGAGGCTGATGACGACAAATTTATAGAGTTAAATAGAGACTTACGTCTTCTTACATCAAAAGAGATTATGTATGGTGCTAATGTTGATGAAGATGGTCTCATTGAAGATAGTGAGTACTACAATATTCTAAAAAAACACGCCGATGAAAATAGTTGTGAAGTAATTAAACTATGCGCAAAAATAGAAGAGGAGTTAGTTGGTTTAGAAGATGATGAGAGAGATGAGTTTTTAAAAGATTTAGGTGTTGAAGAGTCAGGTTTAGAGCAAATTATTGCTAAAGGCTTTGACAAGCTAGGATTAATGAGCTACTTTACAGCTGGTGTAAAAGAGGTTCGTGCTTGGACAATCAAAAAAAACACAACTGCACCTAAAGCAGCGGCAGCAATTCATAATGATTTTGAAAAAGGTTTTATTCGTGCAGAGGTAGTTGCTTATGAGGACTTTATTACATGTAAAGGTGATGCAGGCTCTAAAGATGCTGGTAAAATGAGACTAGAGGGTAAAGAGTACATTGTAAATGATGGCGATGTAATGCACTTTAGATTTAACGTATAAATATGAGTAAATTCCTTCCAACAACACCTCAAGAGCTTCGTGAACTTGGATGGAAACAGTGTGATGTTATTTTAGTAAGTGGCGATAGCTATATTGACTCGCCATTTATTGGTATTGCAGTTGTTGGAAGAATTTTAGAATCACAAGGCTACAAAGTTGGAATAATAGCCCAGCCAGATTTAAAGAGTGATGATATTAAACGCCTTGGAGAACCTACACTTTATTGGGGTGTTAGTGGTGGAAGTATTGACTCTATGGTGGCAAACTACACTGCAACAAAAAAGTTTAGAAATTCAGATGACTACACTCCTGGTGGAAAAAACACCAAACGACCAGATAGAGCAGTACTAGCTTATTGCAACCTCATTAGACAACATTTTAAAAATACAGCTCCAATAGTTTTAGGTGGAATAGAGGCTAGTTTAAGACGTGTTAGCCACTATGACTACTGGTCAAATAAGATGAGAAAACCTATTTTATTTGACTCTAAAGCTGATATTTTAGTCTATGGTATGGGCGAAAAAGCAGTTACAGATTTAACCAAAGCCTTAAAAGATAAAGAAGATTACAAAAATGTAAGAGGCATCTGTTACATCTCAAAAGAGCCTAAAGATGAGTTTATTCAACTTCCATCACACGCTGAAATTTTACAAAATAAAGAGCTATATATTGAGCTTTTTGATAGCTTTTACGATAACAATGACCCCATATCAGCAAATGGTTTGTCTCAAAGTGTAGATAGTCGTTTTTTAATTCAAAATCCACCATCTGATTATTTAAATGAAGATGAGATGGATGAGATATCTGAACTTCCATATAATCGAGAGTTGCACCCATTTTATAAAAAAGATGGAGATGTTAAGTGTTTAGAGACAATTAAGTTCTCTATTCAGACTCATCACGGTTGCTGGGGTGAGTGCAACTTTTGTGCTATTGGTGTTCATCAAGGTAGGACTATTAGAACACGTTCTGAAAAGTCCATCTTAAAAGAGGTAAAAGAGTTCACTACTTACAAAGATTTTAAAGGAATAGTTAGCGATGTTGGTGGACCAACTGCTAATATGTATGGCTATGAGTGTGACAAAAAGCTCTCAAAAGGTACATGTGATTATCAAAGATGTGTAGATAGTAATAGACTTTGCAAAGTTATGAGAGTTGATCATTCACGAAATATTAATCTCTTAAAGCAAGTACGTGCAGTTAATGGTGTTAAAAAAGCGTTTGTTGCATCTGGAGTTAGGTATGACTTAATTACAGCAGACAAAAAACATGGATATAGCTACTTAAAAGAGTTAGTTGCTCACCACATATCTGGACAGATGAAAGTAGCTCCTGAACATACACAGCCACATGTTTTAGAGTTGATGGGAAAACCAGGAAAGCAACCACTAATTGATTTTAAAAATATGTATGACAAACTAAACAAAGAAGAGGGAAAAAAACAGTTCTTAACCTACTACTTAATTGCTGCGCATCCAGGTTGCAGTGAAAAAGATATGCATGAGTTAAAACGCTTTACAACACAAGAGCTAAAGATGAACCCAGAACAAGCTCAAGTTTTTACCCCTACACCATCAACCTACTCTGCTGTTATGTACTACACAGAGTTAGACCCAAAAACAAGAAAAAAGATTTTTGTTGAAAAAGATACTTTCAAAAAAGAGAGACAAAAAGCTATAGTTATTGGCAAAGAGAGAATTAGACACAATAACTTTAGCAGTTAGCCTCCTTTAATCAACACTTCCAAAACGTCCTACTACTCTGCCTATAACTTCTACTTCATTTACATGTAGATTTTGTGTTGTATATTCTTTGTTGTCTGAGACTATGTCTAGTGTTCCATCTACTCTTTGTAAGAGACGCTTGACGAATAGACCATGCTCTGTATTGATTGTAAAGACTCCACCTCTTCCAATATCTTGCTTTGAACGATTTATAAAGATTATATCGCCATAACTAAAAGTTGGTTCCATTGAGTCACCTGAGACGTTAATGGCTTCAATATTTTTCAACTCTTTTTCTCCACCTAGTGTTTCTACAAAGTTACCCTCTAGCATAATTGATTCATACGATTCATCCTCAACCTCTCCACCACCACCAGCAGATGCACTAATATCTGAGAAGTATTTAACCATATAGAACTTATTAGTAGGCTCAATCAGTGACTCAGGAGATTGTCCATATAGTATCCAGTTAATAGCTATAGAGCGTGAAGCACAAAAATTCAATAGCTCCTCATATGGGATTTTATTTCGTTTTTTCATTGTTGCTAAATTCATCTGTGAAATATCTAATATTTGAGCTACATCTTTGTCAAATATCTTTTTATTTGGAAACTCTTGAGAGACAATATCTTTTATCTCTTCAACTATTTTTGAAAAATCTTGCATATCATCAACCTTTGAAATATTTATGACATATTGACATATTTTTAACTAAAAAGCAAGTTTTAATATAAAATTTTGACATAAAAGGAGTAAATAATGAAAAATATAAAATTAAAAACTGAAAAATTTCTCAAAATTTGTGAAAAAGAGCTACTGATTATTGCATATAAATATTTTTAACAATTAGAGTTATTTTTGCTCTTTTGTATCTAAATTATCATCTACATGTAATTCATCAATATCTTTTTCACTTTCACTTAGCTCTTCTAGTCGTTTTATATGGTAGCCTCTAAAGATATATATTACAAGTAAAACAAAAAGTATCATTACTATGTAGTCTAAAACTGTTGTCACATTAACCCTTTAAAAGATGTGTAGTTTTGTCTTATTGCATCATACAAAACTATGCCGGTGCTAATTGCTAGATTTAGGCTTCTACCCTCTTTTCCCATTGGAATTGTTATGCATCTATCTTGGTATTTTTTTAAAATTGCTTCATCAATTCCAGCTGTTTCACTTCCAAAAAATATGAAGTCACCCTCTTTAAAACCAGCTTCAAAGTATGGTTTGTCTGTTTTTGTTGTTGCAAAGTGAGCATTGAAAGAAATTTCATTGTTTTCAAAAAACTCATCAATGCTCTCCCACACCTTTAAATCTAACTTTTTCCAGTAATCTAATCCTGCTCGTCTTACAGCTTTTTCATCTATATCAAAAGCAATTGGTTTAATTATATGAAGAGTTGAGTCACTATTTACACAAAGTCTGCCAATTGCACCTGTATTATTTGGAATTTGTGGATTTACAAGAACTACATTAAACATTAAAATATCACCGTCTTATTTCCATATATGAAAATTCTATCTTCAAGTGCTAGCTTAAGCGCAGATGATAAAACAATCTTTTCAATATCACGCCCTGCACTTTGCATATTTTTCCAACTTTGTGTATGATCTACATGTACAATATTTTGAGTAATAATTGGTCCCTCATCAAGGTCATTATTTACAAAATGTGCAGTTGCACCTATGATTTTAACTCCACGCTCATAAGCTTGTTTATAAGGGTTAGCCCCAATAAATGCTGGTAAAAATGAGTGGTGAATGTTAATTAACCTGCCCTCATAAGCACTTACAAATTTTGGTGTTAAAATACGCATATATTTTGCTAAAACAACATACTCAACATCTTCATATTGTGCCAACTGCTCTAAAACTAAATTTTCATGCTCTTCTCTACTTAAATTTTCATGAGATATGCTGTGGTAGTTAATACCAAACTTTTGAACAAGTGGTTTGAGTGCATCATAGTTAGAGATAACAGCTAAAATATTTGCTTCCATCTCACCTGCTTCATACCTAATTAGTAGATCACCTAGAGCGTGAGACTCTTTTGTAACCATTAGAATAATATTTTTCTTTATTGGTGAAATGACTCTAATATTTGCATTTTTTGGAAGAACTTTTGCAAGTTCATTTTTAATCTCATCTATTGATGAGTCTCCCTCTATTTCACTACGCATAAAGAATTTTGAGTTCTCTTTATCTACATACTCGTTATTGCTTAAAATGTTAAAATTTTTCTTATAAAAAAGGTTAGATATATGATATACCAAACCTTTTTCATCTGATGCATCTATTAAAACTCTATATTTCATACAATCTCTTTAGGTTTTATTGTGTTTAAACGGTTATCAATTTTAGCTAGTAGATACTCAAAGAAGTTTAGTGTTAAGTCCAATTTTGCATCCAAACTAGCATTATTAGGAGATTGAAATCCCTCAAAAAGAACAAGAAGCTTCTCTCTTGTGTTTTGTAAAAAAGCAAGTTCATCCTCATTTGGGACACTCTGCTCTTGAGTCTCGATACTCTCTTGTTTTAGCGTTGGCTCTAGCGTTATTTTCTCTTTTATCTCAAAAGCTTCACTATTTGCGAACTGTTCTGGTTTTTTTGCGTGTGTTATGTCATCTATTTCAGCAAGTGTAGATAATATTGCATCTTTTAACTCCATAATAGCCACCTCTCAAACTCTTTAAACTCGACACTATCTTCCATTTTAATAAAAAACTCTTTCATCTCACTATCTACACCCAAAAACTTTTTACGCATACCAGATAGTCGTCTTATTGCTATTCTCGCATCACTATTTTTAGGGTCTTTTTTTAAAACCTCTTTGTAAATCTCAAGGGCATCATCTTTAAGCCCTTGAAGCTCGTAAATATGTGCTAGAGTTATTGTTTGCATTGAGCCGCATAATTAGCAATAATTGAGCCCATTTCACTAGTTGAACAGATCTCTTTTGCATCAAATGCACCTAAATCTTTTGTTCTGTAACCCTCGCTTAATGCGCGTTTTATTGCACTATCAATTTTGTCTGCTGCTTCATTTTCTCCAAACTCATATCTTAACATCATAGATGCACTTGAAATTGTTGCTATTGGATTTGCTATTCCTTGACCTGCAATATCTGGAGCTGAACCATGAATTGGCTCATAAACACCAACTTTACTACCAATTGAAGCAGATGGTAAAAGACCAATTGAGCCAGAGAGCATACTAGCTTCATCACTTAAAATATCACCAAAAATATTTCCTGTTAGCATCACATCAAACTGTTTAGGGTCACGAATTAACTGCATTGCTGCATTATCAACATACATATGAGAAAGTTCTACTTCTGGGTACTCTTTAGAGACCTCTTCAACACTCTCTCTCCATAGTTGAGATACATCTAAAACATTTGCTTTGTCAATTGAGCATACTCTTTTGTCTCTTTTCATCGCAATTTTAAAAGCGTGATGAGATATGCGAACTATTTCACTTTTTGTATAGACCATAGTGTTCCAACCACGATTCTCATCACGACCTTTTGGCTCACCAAAGTAAATTCCACCAATTAGCTCACGAACAACCATCAAATCAACACCTTTGATTATCTCTGGCTTTAAAGAACTAGCATTAATTAACTCATCATAAACAACACTTGGGCGTAAATTTGCATAAACATCTAGCTCTTTTCTAAAACGTAAAAGTCCACTCTCTGGACGTTTTTCACGAGGAAGTGAGTCCCATTTTTCTCCACCAATTGCACCAAAAAGTACCGCGTCACTCTTTAGTGCTACATTTACAGTCTCATCTGGAAGTGGGTCACCTGTTACATCATAAGCGCTTCCTCCCATTAAAACCTCTTCATAAGAGAAATCAAAATCACTACTACTTGCAATAGAATCAAGAACTTTTACAGCCTCATCTATAATTTCAGGACCAATTCCATCACCTTTTATTAGTGCTATTTTATATGTTTTCATCTCTTATGACTCCCTTGTTTTTTTTGCATAATTCATTAATCCACCACTGTTTAACAGCTCTTGCATAAACTCTGGAATTGGTGAAAATGAGTAAGTTTTATTTGTACTCTTGTTTGTAATAGTTCCATCATTCATATTAACTGATATTACATCGCCCTCGCTAATTTCAGCACTCTGTGGTAGTTCAAATATAGGAAGTCCCATATTAAAAGCATTACGATAAAATATTCTTGCAAATGTTGGTGCAATAATTGCTGAAACGCCAGCTGCTTTTAGAGCAATTGGTGCATGCTCCCTTGATGAGCCACAACCAAAGTTCTCTCCAGCTACAATAACATCACCTACAGATACTTTATTTACAAATTCTGGGTCTGCATCTTCCATTACATGTAGAGCCAACGCCTCAGGCTCTGATGTGTTTAAGTACCTTGCAGCGATAATTAAGTCTGTATCAATGTCTTTCCCAAAAGTCCAGACTTTACCCTCTATATTTTGCATAATAATTCCTTGATAAGTAGTTAACCATAAAGCTTCAAAAATAGTTTTTTGAAATTTGGAAAATTTTTCGTGATTATATCTAAATAGATGTTGATAAAGTTTAAAGAGGAAAAACAATACCTAATATTATAAAATATTAGGTAAAGTTTAGATTAAATATTAACGTTTTAACCCATTAACAGTCTGTAGCATTTCATCACTTGTTGTAATTACTTTTGAGTTTGCATCGTATGCACGTTGTCCTGTAATTAGGTCTGTGAGTTCTACAACTAATGCAACGTTACTCATCTCAACAAAACCTTGACGTGTATTTCCTGCACCATTTAAACCTGGTGTGTTGTCGTTTGGTTGACCAGAGCTATCTGTCTCTAAGTAGAGGTTGTCTCCCATTGAGTGAAGACCCGCGGGATTAATAAAAGTTGTTAAAAGAATGTTACCTATTTGAGTTGCTTGTGTTTGACCTGCTTGAATTACAGTTACAGTTCCATCAACTCCCACGTTAATTTGTGTAGCATCGTCTGGAACAACAATCTCTGGGACTAACTTGTAGCCATCACTATTTACTACTGTTCCATTTTCATCTACTTTAAATGCACCATTTCTACTGTATGTCTCTGTTCCATCTGGAAGCTCTAGTTTGAAAAATCCACGTCCAGTAACTGCAATATCTAGCTGATTTCCTGTCTCTTGTAAGTTACCCTCTGTAAACATTTTGGTTGTTGCAGTAGCTCTAACACCCAAACCAACTTCAATACCAGCTGGAGATTTTGTAACATCACTTGTTGAAGTTCCTGCGTACTCCATTACATGGTACATCAAGTCAGCAAACTCAGCACGAGACTTTTTAAACCCTATTGTATTAACATTGGCAATATTATTTGCAGTAACATCAATTTGTGTCTGCATCCCCAACATTCCTGTTGAAGCTGTATAGAGTGATTGTAACATTGTCTATCCTTTAGTATTAAAGTATCTATTTGTATAAAATCTCAAAAAATAAATTTTTTGAAGCTTTAGGGGGTTGTAGGGACATTTTGTCCCTGCCACAATAATGGACGAGTTCATTATTGTGTTAAAATCAAACGGCTTTTAAAATCTCAAAAAATAAATTTTTTGAAGCTTTAGGGGGTTAAAATCAAACAGCCTTAGCAGCTATTTTAGTGATTGCATCACGGTTCATGTCATCCATTTGTGTCTGCATAACTTTTTGGTACATTGTAACTAATCTGTTTGTCTCAATTAGTGATGTCATAGCTACTATTGGATTTACATTGCTTTTTTCAATATAACCCTGCTTTAATGCGCCAGTTTCATCATTTGGCTTTATTATCTCTGCTGGATCCATACTAAAAAGACCGTCACCCTCTTTTTTTAGCATTTTCATATTTTCAGGACTAACCACCATTAACTGTTTTACTTGATTAAATGTTGTAGTTCCTGGTTGATTTGCTGAAAACATTCCATTTGCATCCATCTCAATGTAAGCTTGATCTACACTAAACTGCATCGGTTGTTTTGTCTGCATGTAATCACTTGGTAAAACTTCATAACCCTGTTTTGTTATTAGTTTGCCTGTATCATCAAGACTAAAACTTCCATCTCTTGTTAGTTTTATTCCATCTGGTGTTTTTACTGCAAAAAAGAGACCCTCTCTAGTTAGTGAAACATCAAGAGGATTGTCTGTTTTTTGAATAGCACCCATTGAGAAGTCCGTATAGACTTCAGATACTTGTGGTGTTCTATTCATTGTTCTATTGTAAAACTTAGCACCATCAATAGTTTGGTTTTTAAGTTCTAACTCATCACGGCTCTGTTTATAAACTTTCATAAAGTCACCAATGATGGTTTTGTCCTCTTTAAAACCTGCACTATTAACATTTGCTAAGTTATTTGCTATTGTGTCAAGACGGTTAAATTGTGTAACCATTCCGCCTGTAACATTGTAGTAACCAGACTGCATCCTTGCATCCTTATAGTTTAATTTTATGCACTAAAACGAACGCGTCCGTTTTAGTGGCAGGGACTAAAGTCCCTACAACCCCCTAAAGCTACGAAAACTATGTTTTCGAGAATTAAAAAGCTCTTTTATACACTTTATACAATAATAACATCGATAAATATATAAATAACAAGCAAATAGTGTTCCAACT
>JAYEGD010000069.1:0-4430 GCA_034658915.1 Campylobacterota bacterium
AATTATGCGATGGTTTAGAGACGCTTTTTGTGATTTAGAAAAAATAGAGGCTAAAAAACAAGGAGTTGATGTCTATACCTATTTAGAAAATATTGCTTCAAAAGTTCCAGTAGGCTCACATGGAATTATGCCAATTTTCTCAGATGCTATGAAGTATGGCAAGTGGTATCACGCTGCACCATCGTTCATAAATTTAAGTATAGATGCTACTACATGTAACAAAGCTTCAATGTTTAGAAGTCTGCAAGAAAACGCGGCAATTGTCTCTGACATTAATTTGAGAAATATCTCTAAATTTTCAGGTGTACATGTAGAGGAGATTGTTTTTGCAGGTGGTGGTTCTAAAGGTCACTTATGGTCTCAAATTTTGTGTGATGTTGTTGGAGTTCCTCTAAAAATTCCACATGTAAAAGAGGCAACTGCTCTAGGGTGCGCAATGGCTGCAGGAGTTGGAGCAGGTGTTTATGAGAGTATTGAGAGTGCAGCCGCATCACTTGTAAAATGGGATAAACATTATGAGCCAAACACTCAAAACCATGCAAAATATAGAGATATAGAATCCACATGGCAACAAGTCTATAATGAACAATTAAAACTAGTAGATAATAACTTGACAACATCAATGTGGAAAGCACCAGGGGTTTAAGTGTATATATTTGACACATTTTGTATAATGCCAAACTATTTATGTAAAAGGAATTTTTTTGAGTTATACAAATGATGAGTTGCAACAAAAAATTATAGAGTTAAAAGAGAAATTAAGTGTCACAGTTGTGGCACACTTTTACCAAAAAGATGAAGTGTTTCAAATGGGCGATATTATGGGCGATTCTTTAGAGTTGGCTCGTAAATCTATGGCAGATAAGAGTGACTTTGTTATTTTTTGCGGTGTTGGTTTTATGGGTGAGAGCCTAAAAGTACTATCTCCTCAAAAGAGAGTTTTAATGCCCAAAATTGCTTGTTGTGCAATGGCTAAGATGATTGATGGGAAATATTATGATGACTCCATTAAAATTTTAGAAGATGCAGGTTTGCAAAAAAGCAATATTTTACCAATTACGTACATTAACTCATCTGCTGAGGTAAAGGCTAAAGTGGGTGAAATGGGTGGACTTGTTTGTACTAGTTCTAATGCAAAAGTAATTATTGAGTCAGCTCTAAAAGAGGGTAAAAAGATACTTTTTGTTCCAGATAGATGTTTAGGGCAAAACATTGCTAATATGATGGGGTTAAAGTCTTGTGTAATTGGAGATGGAACTAACCCAAACAGTGCAGACATTATCTGTTATGATGGGTTTTGTTCTGTTCATCAGCTATTTAGTGTAGATGATATTGAGTTTTACAAAGAGAAATATCCAGATATTTTAATTGCAGTTCATCCAGAGTGTGATCCAGCGATTTGTGATAGAGCAGATTTTGTGGGTTCTACTTCTCAGCTAATTAAATACATTTTAGATTTAGATGAGAATCAAAAAGTAGCAGTTGGAACTGAGTTTAATATGGTCAATAGACTTCGTGAGAAAAACACTTATGTGCTATCTTCGACTAAACCTGAGTGTCCTACTATGAATGAGACAACACTGGAAGATTTGTACCTAACACTAAAGTCAATTGATGATGGCGCACCAATAAATGAGATATTTGTAGATGATAATACATCTAAATGGGCAAGAGTAGCGCTAGAGCGAATGATGGCATTATGATTAAAGAGTTTGTAAAAGATGTACTAAGTGAAGATGTTGGAAGAGGAGATTTGTACTCATTAATCTCAAAGTCAGTTGATGCAAGTGCAAAAATTGTTGCAAAAAGTGATGGCGTATTAGCTGGGGAGTTGTATGTAAACGCACTTAGTGAACTAGAAAATTTTAAAGTAAGTTGGAACTTTAAAGACTCTGAGGAGTTTAAAAAAGGCGATGTTATTGCAACAATTAATGGCTCTTCACATGTACTTCTTAAAATAGAGAGAACTCTACTTAATATGTTACTTCATGCAAGCTCTATTGCAACACTTACTAAAGAGTATGTAAACATCATTAAGCCATACAATACAAAGCTTTTAGACACAAGAAAAACACGTCCTAAATTGAGAGTTTTTGAGAAGTATGCAACAAGAGTTGGTGGTGCAACAAACCATCGCTTAGGTTTGGATGACTGTTTGATGCTAAAAGATACACATTTAAAGACTATTAGTAACTTAAAAGAGTTTATGAAAAATGCAAGAAAAAACATCCCATTTACCTCAAAAATAGAGATAGAAGCAGAGAGTTTTGAACAAGCAAAAGAGTTTATGAGTGTAGGTGCAGACATTCTAATGTGTGACAATATGACACCAAAGCAGTTAAGTGAAGTTGTAAAATATAGAGATGAAAATTTTTCATCTACACTTTTAGAAGCTAGTGGAAATATATCTTTGGAGACCATAGAGTCTTACGCACAAACTGGTGTTGATGCTATTAGCTCTGGCTCACTCATTCATCAATCACGCTGGATTGATTTATCTATGAAAATGAGTTAATAAGAGTTTAAATGGCTGAAGCTAATAGTGACGAAAAGACAGAAGACCCCACCGCCAAGAAGATATCTAAGGCTCGTGAAGAGGGAAATGTTCCAAAGAGTCAAGATGTAAATGGTTTTGTAACCATGACAGTTGCAGTTGCAGGTGTCATACTGTTAGCTTCACAAATAGGAACTCGTTCTGTAAATTTATTTAACTACTACTTCTCTATTATGAATACAGAACTAACTATGGATAACGCTATGAATATTGCATTAGTTAGTTTTAAAGAGTTTTTATTAATTGTCTTACCACTTACTTTTTTGGTTGCGACTGCTGGTGTTATTGCTACTATTGGACAGATTGGCTGGCTATTTACTACAAAGGCGATTAAACCAAAATTTAGTAAATTAAATCCTATTAATGGTTTGAAAAACCTTATCTCTGTAAAGAAATTTGTTGAAGGTTTTAAAATAATTTTTAAATCTTTTACAATGCTTATTATTGGAGCTATGTTCTTTTGGGGATTTGTTGAAGAGCTACCTACTGTTGTACTTTTTGATGTAGAAGCTCAGCTAGCTTGGATGTATGACAAAGTTCTTATTTTAGTCTTTGTAATGCTTTTCATAATGCTCATTTATGCATTAATAGACTTTGCAATTACAAAATATAACTACACAAAACAGCTAAAAATGACAAAACAAGAGGTCAAAGATGAGCATAAAAACTCAGAAGGTGATCCTAAAATTAAAGCAAAAATTCGTCAAATGCAGTATGAAATGGTGCAAAAACGTATGATGGCAAATGTACCAGATGCTGATGTTGTCATTACAAATCCCACACACTATGCAGTTGCACTAAAGTATGACTCTGAGATTAATAGAGCACCATTTGTTACAGCAAAAGGTGCAGACCATATTGCACTACAAATTAAAAAAATAGCTCGTGAAAATGGTGTGCCTGTAGTTCAAAATCCACCATTAGCACGCTCTTTGTATGATCAAGTAGATTTAGATAGACCAATACCTGATGAGCTATTTTTGGCAGTTGCAGAAGTTTTAGCTTATGTTATGAAGCAAAATAAGTAAAAAATAGAGGTTACAATGGATGTAGATGAGCTAGAAGATGTCAAGAAGTATTCAAAAAACTTGAAACTTCTTTTTGTAGAAGATGATGAGCAATCAAGAGATATTATTTGTAGGCTATTTTTATATTTTTTTGATAATTTTACAAATTGGTGCAAAAACAAAAAGCTTAGATAGTGATGAAATCTACAATGAGAGTAAAAAAATAGCAGATATAGCACAACATTTAAGTGATACCATTAATGATTTTAGAGACTTTTTTAAACCAAATAAATCTAAAGTTAAAACATCATTTTCTCTCTTAATTGAAGATGTTTTAAAAATTTTATCTAACTCTATTGATACTAAAAATATCAGACTAGTTCAAGAGTTGAACTCTACAAAAGAGTTTGAAACGTATGCTAATGAGATTAAACAAGTAATACTCAATTTAATTATAAATGCAGAAGACGCAATAGCAGATAAGAGCATAACTAATGGATATATAAAAATATATAGTTATGATGAAAATGAAAAATCTATTTTAGAGATAAGTGACAACGCAGGTGGAGTTCCAAGTGAAATTATAGAGATGATTTTTGATCCATATTTCTCAACAAAGCTAGAAAAAAATGGAACAGGCTTAGGTCTTTACATGAGCAAAACAATTGTGAATGAGCATTGTAATGGAACCCTAGAAGTACTTAACAAAGATGGTGGAGCAACTTTTAGAATAACCTTGTAGGGTATTAAGTGCCTGACCATAATAGATGACATATTCAACAACATTTAAAAGGTTTAGATTCAAGGCGAACTTTACTTGGCGATGCTAGCATCGTTAAGTGAAGTTCAACGCAGAAGATGAATCTTTT
>JAYEGD010000070.1:0-4367 GCA_034658915.1 Campylobacterota bacterium
AATGGAATGATGTATTTGGAGATGAAGTTATAGCTACGGCTATACTTGATAGATTACTACATCACTCACATCCATTTTTAATAGATGGACCAAGTTACAGAATGAAAGGCTTGTTTGGAAAGAGTGACAAAACTGATAATAAAACTGAAAATGGAGATGATAACGTCTAAAACTATGTTATGATTTCACCCTACATTAGGTGGGTCACTTTTCGTCAAAAAAGTGGGTCAAAATTCAGCAAAAACAACAACAAAGGAATTAAATAATGATTTTTATAATAATTGGAATTATTGGTTTACTTTACACATATTCATCTATTCAAGATGTTGCAGAACAAAAAGAAAAACTAGAAAAAGCTGGTTATACTCTTGAAGAGGTAGCACAATCAGTAAATCCAAAAATGGCTCAAATGGCTCAAGATTGGTTACATGCAGAAAAAGGTAATGATATCTTATTAACTGTTTCATTTGTAATGATTATTTTTGGAGTTCTTGCTATAATTTATCAAAAGAAGAAAGCTCAATAAATGATTTTTACATTTAAAAAGTCTAGAAAGGATGTTAAAGATATTTCTGACAATGAAATTTTATTGATTAAAAATAAAGAAGTTTTATTGGCTGAACTAGAACATACAAATAAAATTTTACAAGGTAAAGAAAAGGTTGTAAATACATTAACAATATTATTTTTTTCTGCAATAGGTATACTTGCTTGGAATTTACTAAAAGGGATAATTGTACTTTATAATACTTCTAAAAATATCAATCAAGAAGACCTAGAGCATTTAAAAAATAATGCACCTGTTTTTATAGATATTAGTTTTTTCATCCTCTTTAGTGCTATTACATTTTTTATATTTATAATACTATCTGACTTGAAAAGTAGGAGTAAGATTATTGATAGAAAAAATCTTATTTTACAAGAAATTAGAAAAATGGAAAGAGTAAGAATATACAACAAAACGTAGAAATTACACCCCTGTGATTGAATATCCACTTTTTTATCTCCAAACATTAGTCCTACATGTAGATATATTATTTATACATAAACATTATATCAAATATATACTATTAATTTTATATGATTTATCATCTCTACATGTAGAGAGTGTTCTTATATGTCTTTGGTACAATCACTTAGCTAATGATTTAGTTACTAAAGTGGATATTCAGTCACAAATTACACCCCTGTGATTGAATATCCACTTTCACTTTTAATAACCTTACTAACCAAAGATGTTGATAGGTTCAAATAGTTTGCTATGCTAACTTGTGTATATCCATCTTCATAAGCATTCAATATAGCTAAGTTTCTATCTAGTTTTGTAGATGTATCATAAAAATGCTCTTGAAACGAATTTTCCCATCAAACAGTACGCAAACATCGTATTTTAGGGATTTGTTAAAAAAATTGGTGCCTACATTTGGTAAAATCCCTGTTTTTATGGCTTTAAGTTTGATTTTATCTAAAAATTTCTGAAATTAAAATAAGTGTAGTCACGAAAAGAAAATATTCAAATATCCTCTACATACGCCTATAGCAGGGTTCTATAGCGATTAAGGTATATTTAATTTGGGAGGATTCGTTTTAAATGTTGTTGAATATGTCATCTATTATGGTCATGGTCAGGCACTTAGTTCTCACTTGACTCATAATTTTTAATGATGTATAATTTCTTAATCACAAACAACTTCTACGTTTAATGGAGTGGCAACAGGTCAAGAGTTTAGCGGCTCTTGACCTTTTTTTTTGCCCTCCTAAAACGTAGAATGAAGATTTAATGAGTAAGCTGTTTGTGATTATTATGCTTATGTGCATTTTTGCACCTATGTTAAAGTAAGTTCACACGTAAACTAACATAGTCAAGGGATTTTTTCCCTTGTCTCCCTTTTTGATATACACCCCTGCCGTTCAATCTCCACTTTATTAGGGGAGCATTTTGTGAATACCCAAAGAAAACTATTGTTTGTTTGGCTTATTTGGATGGATATTCTCAAATTGAGATTGCTACTTTTCTTGGATTATCTAAATCTCTTGTTTTTATGGTGATAAAAAGTGGAGATTGAACGGCAGGGTGTAGGTTCAATGTCCCTGCAACCCCCTAAAGCTTCAAAAAGCGTGCTTTTTGAGAAAACAAACGCGAAATATTTTTCACAGATAATCTAATATAAAGATGTTTTTAGATATCCTTGCAAGATTTTTATTTCAAAATTGTTATAAAAAATATAAGATGTATCTCAAAAGTTGGTGCATTTATGGAGATTTCATAAGTGTTGAGGACATTGAAAACAACCAATATCTCTTGCTACAAAAGTAGCACTAAAGGAATAGTTATATGGTAACTATGAAAGATTTATTAGAGTGTGGTGTACACTTCGGTCATCAAACGCGTCGTTGGAATCCAAAAATGAAAAAGTATATTTTTGGTGTTCGTAAAAACATTTACATTATTGATTTACAAAAGACTTTACGTTATTTTCGTAATACTTATCAAATTGTAATGGACGCTGCTGCTGAGGGTCAAACTGTACTTTTTGTTGGAACTAAAAAACAAGCTCGTGTAGCAATTAAAGATGCAGCAATTAGCTGTAACATGCCATACGTTGATAATAGATGGTTAGGTGGTATGCTTACTAACTTTCCTACTATTCAAAAATCTATCCGTAAGCTTGACATTATTGAGCAGATGGAAGAGAGTGGTCAAATCGCACTATTAACTAAAAAAGAGGCTCTAATGATGAGTCGCCAAAAAGATAAGTTAAATGCTTATTTAGGTGGAATTCGTCATATGAAAACTCTACCAGATATGCTTTTTGTAGTTGACGCTGTTAAAGAGCATATTGCAGTTAATGAAGCACGTTGCTTAGGTATTCCTGTTGTAGCTCCACTTGACACTAACTGTGATCCAGATGTAATTACTTACCCAATTCCTGGAAATGATGATGCGATTCGTTCAATTCAACTTTTCTGCAAAGAGATGGCAGAAGCAATTAATGAGGGTAAAGCAGTAAGTGTTGATAATACACCTGAAGAAGAAGCAGAAGTTGCAACTCAAGAAGTAGTTACTGAAGAAGTTGCACCTGAAGAAGCTGCAGCTACTAAGGAAGCGTAGTTATGGCAGTTACAGCAGCAATGGTTAAGGAGCTTCGTCAAAAGACTGATGCTCCAATGATGGATTGTAAAAAAGTTTTAACTGAGTGCGATGGCGACATGAATAAAGCAGTTGAGATGCTTAAAGAGCGTGGAATTGCAAAAGCGGCTAAAAAAGCTGATCGTGTTGCAGCAGAGGGAAGCTTAGGAATTAAAGTTTCTGATACTTTCTCATCTGGAAGTTTAGTTGAAGTTAACTCTGAAACAGATTTCGTTGCAAAAAATGATGGTTTTAAAGCATTAATTAAAAACACTGCTAATCAAGTATTTACATCATCAGTAAGTAGTGTTGAAGAGCTTAATGAAACATCTTATGAGACTTCAACTTTCTCAGAGTATTTTACAAGTGAAGTAGCTCGTATTGGTGAGAAGATTGAAGTTCGTCGTTTTGTTACTCTAAATGCTGGTGAAAATGGTGTAGTTAATGGTTATGTTCATGCAAATGGAAAATCTGGTGTTTTAATTGCTGCTACATGTAATAGTGAAAAAGTAGCAGAGTTAATGGCTCCTATGGTTAGAAATATCTGTATGCATGCAGCTGCTATGAAGCCAACTGTTCTATCTTACACTGAATTTGACGCTGATTATGTTCAATCTGAAACTATTGGTAGAATAGAAGTAATTAAAAAAGAGAATGAGGAGTTAGGGCGTTTAGGTAAAACACTTAAAAATGTTCCTACTTATATCTCAATGTCTCAACTTACACAAGATGTTTTAGCTACTGCTGAAGCTGAAATTAAAGAAGAGTTGAAATCTGAGGGTAAACCTGAGAAAATTTGGGACAAAATAGTTCCAGGTAAACTTGAGCGCTTTATTGCAGACAACACAACATTAGACAAAGAACAAGCACTACTAGATCAAATGTTCGTTATGGATGACTCTAAAACAGTTGCACAAGCAATTGAGGCAGAGGCTAAAAAACATGGCGGAACTTGTGAAATAGTTGAGTGTATTCGTTATGAATTAGGTGAGGGCTTAGAGAAAAAAGTTGACGACTTTGCTGCTGAAGTTGCAGCACAAATGGGTTAACTAAAAGCTCTACATGTAAACAGTGCTTCAAGCTTTTAGCTTGAAGCAACCTATTTTATTCTTATTTCATCTTTAGAAATTTCTCCAACTCTTTAATTCCCTTATCATTTTTAATACTAAATTTTATCTCTATACGTCTTGAAGCGTCTTTGTCTTCACTTCCGTCAGCTTTATAGATTAAATTAGAG
>JAYEGD010000071.1:0-1969 GCA_034658915.1 Campylobacterota bacterium
AGAAGAGTACAAAAAAGCAAAAGAAGATGAGTGTAGTTACCATTTAGATAGAGTAAAAAAACTTTATGATTTTGGCGAGATAGAAGTGATAGAAAGTTCTACCCCACTTACAAAACAGCACTACTCAAATGGTGTAGAGGGTAGCATTTATGGTGTAATGTGTTCGGCTAAACAAAAAAGTCTATCTATTTTGATGCCACGCACACGTGTAAAAAACCTCTACTTTGCTGGAGAGAACATACTAGCACCTGGACTAATAGGTGCATTTTTAGGTGCAGAAATATTGATGAACTATTTTAATAAGAAATATGATGAACAAAGCTAATAAAGCAACAAGTTGCTTTGAGCACTCTGCTGAAGAGAACAAAGCGTTAGCGTAGTTAAATGGGCTTAGCTCATTTTACGTCATAAATGAAAAAGGAAACAGTAATGAGACGAGTTGTAATAACTGGTGTTGGACTAAATTCACCACTTGGAAATAGCTATGATGAACTTTACGAGAGTTTAAGAGATGAGAAGTGCGGAATTGAGTACATAGAAGAGTGGGACAAAATAGCTAGTCTAAGCACAAAAGTAGCTGGTATTGTTAAAAATGTTGATGTAAAAGCAATTCCTAGAAAGTTCCGTCGCTCAATGGGTAGAGTTGCTCAACTTAGTGCTATCTCAACAGGTGAGGCTATTGAAGATGCTTCTCTCTCTCAAGAGATGTTAAGTTCTAAAAGATGTGGAATTGCATTTGGCTCAACTATGGGTGCAAATGAGACTATGTTTGAGTATGTTCCTGAAGTAAAAGAGAATATGAGCTTTCGTGGTCAAAACTCTATGGCATTTTTAAAGATGATGAGTCACACAGTTGCAGCTAATTTAGCTCAAATGTTTGAAATAAAAGGTAGAAATATTCCTACATGTAGTGCTTGTACATCATCTTCTCAAGCTATTGGTTCTGGGTATGAGAGCGTAAAATATGGTATGAGTGACATAATGATTTGTGGAGGAAGCGAAGAGCATCACTACCTCTCTGCTGGTGTTTTTGATGTAATGGGAGCGGCTACTTCAAAGTACAACAGTGAGCCTGAAACATCATCACGACCATTTGATGAGAGTAGAGATGGCTTAGTTGTAAGTGAGGGAAGCGGAACAGTTGTTTTAGAAGAGTTAGAACACGCACTTGCACGTGGAGCTAAAATATATGGCGAGGTTGTTGGCTATGCAACATCTTGTGATGGCTCACACATTACAACACCATCTAAAGAGGGAATGCAGCATGTAATGCAAAGCTCTCTTGAAGATGCAAATCTTCAACCATCAGAGATTGAGTACATTAATGCTCATGCAACAGCTACGCAAAGAGGAGACATAGCAGAATCCAATGCAACATTTGCACTCTTTGGCTCAGATGTTCCTGTTAGTAGTACAAAAGGTCATATGGGTCACCTGCTTGGTGGTTGTGGTGCAGTTGAGTCAATAATTTGTCTTATTGCAATTAACAAATCTATTTTACCAAAGACTATGAACTTTAAAACATTAGACAAAGAGTGCGCACCTATTAATGTTTTAGGTGAAAATTTGTTAAAAGATAGTAAAATTGTAATGAATAATAACTTTGCATTTGGTGGAATAAACACCTCACTGATTTTTAAAAAATTTGAAGGATAAAAAGCATGGCAACCCAAGAAGAAGTTTATGAAAAAATAAAAGAAGTTTTAGTTGATGAGTTTGAAGTAGATGCGGATGCACTTAGCATGGAAGCCAACTTGTTTACAGATTTAGAGTTAGACTCTTTAGATGCAATTGACTTAATGGTAACACTAGATAAAGAGTTAGGCATTGAGTTGAAAACAGAAGAGATGACAGAACTGCGTACAATTCAAGATGTATGTAATTTCGTTACTACTTCGCTTGAAAATACAAAAGAAGATATAAAAAACAAAAAGGATAAACAGCTTGAAAAAGCGCAAAAAGCTCTTAA
>JAYEGD010000071.1:1979-4288 GCA_034658915.1 Campylobacterota bacterium
AGTGTTTTATCACTACTTTTTGCTCCATCATTTCTTATTTTAATACACTATTTTGAGTTTAAAGTAGTTGTTTTAGCCTACCTTTTTTTATCAACTATTTTTCTGATTTATCAATTTTTACTTTATAAAATTTCAAAAAAAATCATTTTACCAACTCTCTATATTGCTCTTTTAACAACTGCATATCTCTTCAATAACCTTAATGTGGTAAAGCTTATTTCTGTTTTTATGTCAATGAGTTTTTTAGCACTTTTTATTGACTCATTTATAAATAAGCGTGAAATTATTTTAAACTTAACAAAGAGGTTTTATAAAAAAGAGATGAGTTTTGAAGAGGAAGAGTTTTTAAAAAATGCAGATGGTTTTTGGGTAGTAGTTACGGCAATTAGTACGCTTATTCTTTTTGTTTTAGTCTTTAGTGAAAATGATATTTTATGGGCAATGTACAGCTCAATAGGGTGGTATATCTTTTTTGGATTGTCGCTTTTAGTGCAGATTATTTATGGGAGGCTATATGCTATACAGATGTATTCTAGGTAGTGTTGCAGGGATTCTTTTTTGGGGAATTATTGGTATTTACGTGCTTCCATCACTGCTAGTCTATTACATAATTTACCCATTCACAAAGTACCCTCAAGACACTTTTCAAGCATTAGCTGCCTCTATTTACAAAATATTTTTTAAGCTTGTTCCAAAAATTAATCTGAAGTTAGACCTGCTAGATGACGTACCACAAAGTGCCATATATGTCTCTTCTCATCAATCTAGCTTAGATTACCCTGTTGTAGGTTCATTCATTAAAAAGTACATTATTTTAACAAATATTAACATCTATAATATTCCATTTATTTCGCTTGTATCAAGATTGATTGGTGTAAGACATCTAAACAAAAAAAATCTTGATGAGGTGAATAAAACATATAGCGAACTTGAAATGATGTTAGCACAAAATAGAAATGTAATTCTATTTCCAGAGGGAACTAGACACGTAGGAAAAAAGCTATGTAAGTTTAAAAAAGGTGCATTTAGATTAGCTATGAAAACGAACAAGCCACTCATCCCAATAGTAATAGAGGGTTCAGCTTTGACGCTACCAAAAAGAAGCAGATGTTACGCAACAACTGAGCAAACAACACTACATGTAAAGATGCTCTCCCCAATTTACCCAGAAAATTTTGAGAGTGAAAAAGAGTTGCTTGAATACACACAAAATGTTATTCAAAAGCAAAAGGATATTTTATCTGATGTTACAAATTCTCATACATTAATGGTATAATTTTAGTATGAATTTTGAACTCAACTACATGTAGCCCTTAGAGTGAGAAAATATTTGTACCCCATTATTTAATAAAATCAAAGCGTAACTAAAATCTTACTAACACCATTTTTGTGTATATTTAAGTGCCTGACCATCATAACTTTTTTAAGTTAAAACTAGAATCACTTTTAAGCCGATGGGTTACTTGTTAGTTCCTCTGATTTGTTAGGTTTGCCAACTCTATATCAGTTAATCCTGTACTTAATTTAATGGTTTCTATATCTATTTTAGCATTAAATAATTTTTTTGCTATATTTAATTTTTCTTTTTCAATACCAACTTTTTCACCTTTAATCTTACCAATTACATAAGTAGATTCATAAGCACTAGCTTGGTCATGTAAAGATGTTAAATAGTTATTATAATCTATTCTATCATCATCTTCCATTTTTAGATAATCTAATGTTTCTTTTGCTTTTGCTAAACCTTTAGCTTTTGGATTTTCTGGTATCTCTTCATTTTTTAGGAAGTTTATCCATTCGTCCAATGTATCTTTTGAGGTATCATTGAAATTCTTGATTTTAATTAGATAAAACTCTGGAAATATTTTTTCAATTTTGCTTGTTTTATACAACTCTTCTTGATCTTCATTGAGTTGTAATAAACTTTTATTATGAAGTCCTATAAAGTTTGTAGTACCTTTATAGATATAGTCATCACCATTTCCAAAGTCAAAATATAAAATAGATATTGATATTATTTTAGTAACCTTAGAGTACGATTCTGATTCTTTCATATGTTCTACTATAGCCTTAGATGAAGCATATAGTATTCTTTGCATATAGTCCATCTCTCTATCATATTGAATTTCTATGAGTATTATCTCTTCGTTTTGATTTTTAACTTTTATATCAAGTCTATTAAATTTGTCATCTCTTTGTTCTTGATTTGATTCAGATTCTAATATCCCTAAGATAATTATATCTTCAAAAAGTAATTCACTTAAAAAACCTTCTAAGATTTCAAAGTTTGCTTTGCTTCTTAGGATTCT
>JAYEGD010000072.1:0-4253 GCA_034658915.1 Campylobacterota bacterium
GTTCCGACGCTAAAAAAGAGAAGAAATTCTCTACAAAAGGTCTCCGTCGCAGGTCATTCGGACATCTGCTTTGGTTTCGACGCTATAAACGACAAGAAATTCTCTACAAAAGGTCTCCGTCGCAGGTCCTTCGGACATCTGCTTTGGTTTCGACGCTATAAACGACAAGAAATTGTCGTTTATGTACGCGTCTCACATTACATACACATGAGGAACGATTAGTGGGTATTTTTTCATTTTACGGTAGATGTGTTTGCGTACTACTTGACGTAAATCATTCTCCATCGCTTTAGGGTTTTCAATGTGACCGCTTCTTAGGTTGATTAAGAAGTGTTCTAGCACATCTTCCATCTCATTTGCAAAGTGTTTGTCGTTTCTGTCTGCGACTAAACCAAAAGTTGTAACGTGTGGTTTTGCTATTAGTTTTGAGTCACTTTTATTAACTTGTGCAACTATCATTACAACACCCTCGTTAGCTAGTTTTTGTCTATCTATTACGATGTCATTATCAATTTGGTGGTTGTTTTGATTATCAATGTATGTTTTACCAGTTTTTACTGTTTTTACTTTTCTCATGTACTTTGGACTAACTTCAATGCAGTCGCCATCATCCATAATCATAATATTTCTCTCTGGAATACCACACTGAACACCTGTCTCTTTATGTTTCATAACGTGGTTGTATTCACCATGAACAGGTAAAAAGAACTTAGGATTAACAAGGCGAAGCATAAGTTTTTGCTCATCTTGAGCTGCGTGACCTGATACATGTATATCTCTATCATTTGCAATGTGAGCGCCAGCACGTTGCAAGTGATTTTTCATAGCAGAGATTGAACCCTCGTTACCTGGAATTGCACGAGCAGATAAAATTACAGTATCTGTTGGTTTAATTTTAATATGACGGTGTTCACCAATAGACATTCTAAATAGCGCAGAGTTTGGCTCACCTTGAGAACCAGTTGTAACAATAAGAACACTTTTGTCATTCATTCTACCAGCTTCATCAGCGTCAATAAATAGACCTTTAGGAAAGCGTACATAATCGTACTGTTGTGCTAACTCTAAGTTTCTCTCCATTGAGCGACCAATTACACACACTTTACGATTAAACTTAATTGCCATCTGAATTGCTTGGTAAATTCTATGTATGTTAGAGCTAAAAGTAGATACCATAATACGACCAGCAGCTTTTGTAAATAGTCTATCAAATCCTGGTATTACAGTTGTTTCGCTAAGCGTTGAGCCTGCATTATGAGAGTTTGTAGAGTCACTTAAAAGACAAAGAACTCCCTTTTCTCCATAAGCAGCTAAACGGTGTAAATCTGCTGTGAAGCCATCAATTGGAGTGTGATCAATTTTAAAGTCACCTGTATGAATAACAGTTCCAGCAGCAGTTGTAATTGCAAGTGAAGATGAGTCAATAATTGAGTGAGTCATATGCATCCACTCTACCTCAAAATCATTTCCAATTTTGTGAGAAATACGCTTCTCTATTGGTCTAAAATATTTTTTATGCTCACGTAAATGGTGTTCATCAAATTTTGCACTAATCATAGCTAGTGGAAGCGCTGTTCCATAAACTGGAAACTGCATCTCTTTAAATAGGTATGGCATAGCACCAATATGGTCTTCATGAGCATGAGTAATGATAATTGCAACAATTTTATGTTTAATCTCTCTTATGTAGCTGAAATCTGGTATTAAAATATCTACACCATGCATCTCTTCATCTGGAAAACTCATACCAACATCTACTAAAATTGCCTCTTTATCTGTCTCAAAAATGGTAATATTCCCACCAATTTCACCCAATCCACCTAGTGGAGTTATGCGAATTTTACTAGAAGAGTTCAAATCTAGTTTAAAGTGTGGATTTTGACGTTTTTTATGTGAGTCTGCATTTTTATATACAAAATCTTTTAAGTTTTTATCTACTGGTGGTGGAGCATTTCTTCTTGAATATCCACCACGAGACTTATTGCTTCTTGGTTTATTACCAGCTGGTTTTGCTCCATTTTCTGGTTTTTTATAGTGTTTATTGTTCGGGTTAGTGTGATTAGGGTTTGGTTTATTTTGAGGCTTATCTGCCTGTGGTTGTGTCTGTTGTGGTTTCGTCGCTTGTGTTTCTTCCATCTCTAGTACCTTTAATTAATATTTTATAGAGTTGGTGATAGTTTCTGGTGTCTAGTTGATGAGGACGAATTGAGGGCTCTACATGTAACTCTTTAAGAGCTAGCGTAACTTCCTCTTTTTCGTAGCTTGAAGAGAGATTTTTTTGGAGCGTTTTTCTAGGTTGAGTAAATGCAATACGAAGCATTTTTTCAAACTCATCATCACAACGTGAACGCTGTTTTTTAATAAGCAGTACAGCTGAATCAACTTTAGGTGGAGGGTCAAACGCTATGCTTGGAGCATGAACTGCGATTGAGACATCACCTACACTTTGTGCAATGACACTTAACGAACCAAATATTTTATCTCCAGAATTAGCAGCAAATTTCTGAGCTACTTCAAGCTGAACCATTACGAGTAAATTTTCACAGTTTGGATCTGCGAGCGCTTTTAAAATGATGTTAGTAGCTATGTAGTATGGCAAATTTGCCACTAAGTCATACTTGACATCTAAAAGTGAACTCTTCCAAGAATCTAGTACATCTCCACATTGAAGAGTAAAAGTGCTGGTATTAATCTCTTTTTTAAACTTTGTTTGTAAAATTTTACATAAGTCGGTATCTACCTCAAAAGCTTTGACACTTTTGACATTAACTAAATATTTAGTTAAATCACCTAAGCCAGGCCCAATTTCTGCAATGATATTCTCATTCTTGGGCATCGCTTCGATGATTTCGCGAACAATAACTTCATCTTTTAAAAAGTTTTGTCCATATTTTTTTTTAGCAACTATCTTCATTAAGCGAATTGTACTGTAATATTACTTAAGAGTAAGATATTATCTATTAAAGTTATACAACCCCTTAAAGCTACGAAAACTTTTGTTTTCGAGAATTATAAATCTTTTTTGTAATTTTAGCGAAATTATATAACAAAATGATACACTTTTGTTATTAGGCGGATTTTATCTCTATTTCGATATAATATCTCTCTTGGAGAGTTAGTTGGTTATATACCATTTTTTACCCTTTAAGCTTTGTTGTTATTGCTTAAGTGTATCTAACTCTTCTTGTTAAATACCTATGCAATTTGCTTGTGGGTTATTCGGTTGTGATGTGAATCCAAGTTATGATAATTAAACTACTAAGCCCAATAATTACAAAACTACTAAAAAAGAGTATTAAACCAATTATTGTTGGTGGATTTGTACGTGATATGCTTTTACATGTAGAGTCTAAAGATATTGACATTGAGCTTTTTAATGTAAGTAGCTTAAATGATGTAAAAGAGACTCTTCAAGAGTTTGGCTCATTAAATGAAGTTGGAAAGAGTTTTGGTGTTTTAAAGCTAAGCTACCATGGAGTTGATATTGACTTTTCACTTCCACGTACAGAGAAAAAGATAGCTCAAGGCTATTGTGGATTTGATGTTACATGTAGTGGTTTTTTAAGCTACAAAGAAGCAGCAATTAGACGTGATTTTACAATTAACTCTATTGGTTATGATGTTGAAAAGAGTCAGTTTTTAGACCCTTTTAATGGAGTTGAAGATTTACAAAACTCTAGGCTTCACTATGTAAATGAGAAAACATTTGTAGAAGATCCACTAAGATTTTTTAGAGCAGTGCAGTTTAGTGCTAGATTTAACTTGAAAGTTAGTAGTGAACTGTTTGAGCTTTTAAAAAATATGGTAACACAAAATAGTTTGTGTGAGCTCTCAAATGAGAGAATTTTTATTGAGTTTGAGAAACTGTTTTTAAAATCAAAAAAACCATCAATAGGATTAGAGCTTCTAAAAGCTCTACATGTAGAACAGAGTTTTAACTTTTTTAAAAGAGTGTTTGAACACCCTTTACATGTAATAGACAGAGTTGAAAAAAGAGAGTTGAAAATATACTTTTGCACAATGCTCTTTTATTGCTCAAATATTGAAGAGGCAATGCAGAGCTTTACATGTAATAAAGAGTTAATTCATAGTGTTGTAACTATTCAAAAGCATACTTTACATGTAATGCATAAGAGTCTATGCGATGTAGATATTCAAAAACTAGCACTACATGTAGAGCTAGATGATGTAATTAATATGTTAAATATTTTTGATTTCAGAAGCAATTTTGAACAAAGAGTAGATGCTTTACA
>JAYEGD010000073.1:0-4233 GCA_034658915.1 Campylobacterota bacterium
GCTGGTGCGGTTAATCCAGAGCTAAAAGTTGGAGATTTAATTGTTGCAACTGAACTTGTTCAACACGATGTAGATATTGTTGCATTTGGACACCCTTATGGTTTTATTCCAGAGGGAAAACTTTCAACTGCAAGTGATGAAAAATTAAACACTATTGCAGTAGAAGTTGCTAAAGAATTAGATATAGTTATAAAACAAGGTGTAATTGCAACTGGAGATCAGTTTGTGGCATCAAGTGAGCGTAAAGAGTGGATTGAAAAAACTTTCAGTGCCGATGCCCTAGAGATGGAGGGTGCAAGCGTTGCTGTAGTTTGCGATAACTTAAATGTACCATTTTTTATTTTACGTGCAATAAGTGATGCAGCAGATATGGACGCAGGTTTCAGTTTTGATGAGTTTTTAGAGAGCAGTGCAAAAGAGAGTGCTTCATTTGTTATGAAAATGGTAGATAGACTTGGGTCTTAAAAGTATTAAAATAAGTAAAAAAATAATGCGACAAGTTGGTCGCACAAATGCAGAGTTTAATCTAATAGAAGAGGGCGATAGAGTTTTAGTGGGATTGAGTGGTGGAAAAGACTCTCTTACCATGATTCATGCTATGAATGAACACAAAAAAAGAACACCATTTAATTTTGAATTTATTGCTGTTACTGTCTCTTATGGTATGGGCGAAGAGTTTGAAACTCTGCAAAACCACTGCAAAGAGCATAATATAGAGCATAAAATTTATGATACTAAAATATATGAAGTTGCACAAGACAAAATTAGAAAAAACTCCTCATATTGTAGCTTTTTTTCGCGTATGAGAAGAGGCTCTTTATATAGTGCTGCAAATCTTTACAACTGTAATAAAGTCGCTCTTGGGCATCACTTAGATGACGCTGTAGAGAGCTATTTTATGAACCTTATTTATAATGGTCAAATGAGGTCATTGGCACCAAAATATAGAGCAGATAATGGGCTAGTAGTTATTCGTCCACTAATTCAGTTGCGCGAACGTCAATTGAGAGCTTTTACAGATGAGAATAGTATCTCAACAATAGGAGATGAAATGTGTCCATCAATGAGATTTGATACAAAAGCACCACATGCAAGAGCTAGTATGAAAGCAATGCTAGCTGGTATGGAGGAGCAGTATCCAGATATTTTTACATCTATTAACGCAGCATTTAAAAACATTTCAACAGATACTTTTTTTGATAAAGATAAATTTAATGTATAAGGAGCAGAGTAAATGAGTTTAAATATTTATCCAACAAAAGAGATGCTAGATAGCAGTGATATGATTATTGTAGATATTAGAACTTCACCAGAGTGGAAAAGGTCTGGAGTTGTAGAGGGTTCTAAATGTATTACTTTTTTTGAAGCAAATGGCTCTTTTGATTATGATGGTTTTCTTAAAAAAATAGATGAATTAGGTGGAAAAAGCGTAGAGATAGGTCTAATTTGTAGAACAGGTGCAAGAACTTCGCAAGTAGCATCAATGATGGCAAAAGATGGCTACAATGTAAAAAATTTAGCTGGTGGAGTTATGAAGTTAGCAAGAGAGGGTTATGACTTAGCACCATACAAGTAAAACACTCATTCTAAGCATATTACAAGCACATTTTAGCTAATATGACTAACTTTTATTTGTGGAGCAAACATTGAGTGATTTACTAGACAATAGCGTAATTGAAGACATTAAAATTGAGGACTCATTAAAGGGTAGTTATTTAGACTACTCAATGAGTGTTATTATAGGTCGTGCACTTCCAGATGTGCGAGATGGTTTAAAACCTGTACATAGAAGAATTTTGTATGCTATGGATAAGCTAAATCTATCAGCAGGTGCAAAGTATAAAAAGTCTGCTCGTATCGTTGGTGATGTAATCGGGCAGTACCATCCTCATGGTGACACAGCGGTGTATGATGCATTAGTTCGTATGGCTCAACCTTTTTCCATGAGAGAGATGTTGGTTGATGGTCAAGGAAACTTCGGTTCTATTGATGGCGATAATGCAGCTGCTATGCGTTACACTGAAGCAAGAATGACAAAGTATGCTGGCGAACTACTAAAAGATTTAGAAAAAGATACCGTCAATATGATTGAGAATTATGATGGTACAACTCAAGAACCATCAGTTTTACCAACACGAGTTCCAAACCTTTTAATTAACGGTTCTAGTGGTATTGCAGTTGGTATGGCAACAAATATTCCTCCACACAATCCACATGAAATTATCAATGGTACAATGCACCTATTAGAAAACCCAGAAGCTACACTTAGCGATATAATGGAACACATTAAAGCTCCAGACTTTCCAACTGCTGGAATTATTTTTGGTAAAAAAGGTATTATGGATGCTTATGAGACTGGTCGTGGACGTATTAAAGTTCGTGCTAAAACTCACATAGAGCAAAAAAAATCAAAAGAGATTATTGTTATTGATGAGCTCCCATATCAAGTAAATAAATCTCGTCTAATTGAAAATATTGCAAACCTTGTTAAAGAGAAACAAGTTGAGGGAATTTCAGAAATTAGAGATGAGTCTGATCGTGATGGAATTCGTGTTGTAATGGAGTTAAAGCGTGATGCAATGAGTGAAATAGTTTTAAATAACCTCTTCAAATCGACATCTATGGAGACTACGTTTGGTATTATTATGCTTGCAATTATAAATCAAGAACCAAAAGTTTTTAAACTTCTTGATATGTTGCAACACTTCTTAAACCATAGAAAAACAGTAATTATTCGTAGAACAATTTTTGACCTTGAAAAAGCAAAAGCAAAGGCACATATTTTAGAGGGTCTTAAAAAAGCACTAGACCATATTGAAGAGATAATAAAACTTATTCGTGCAAGTAGTGATACTCAAGCTGCAAAAGAGGGACTGATTAATACTTTTGATTTTTCAGAGATTCAAGCACAAGCAATTTTAGATATGAGATTGCAAAAATTAACAGGTTTAGAGCGTGAGAAAATCGAGAATGAGCTTCGTGAAATTTTAGAGCTAATTGAGTATTTAGAATCAATCTTAAAAAGTGAAGAGGTTTTAAAAGGAATTATAAGAGATGAGCTTGTAGAAGTTAGTGAAGTTTACTCAAGCCCAAGACGTACACAAATTGAAGACAATTATGATGACATTGACATAGAGGACTTAATTCCAAACGAGCCTATGGTTGTTACAATTACACACCGTGGATACGTTAAAAGAGTTCCATTAGCAAACTATGAAAAACAGCGTCGTGGTGGCAAGGGTAAAACTGCAGTGACAACGTATGATGATGATTTCATTGAGAGCTTCTTTACATGTAATACTCACGACACACTACTTTTTGTAACAGATAGAGGGCAACTTCACTGGTTAAAAGTGTATCGTATTCCAGAGGGAAGTCGTACTGCAAAAGGTAAAGCAGTTGTAAACTTAATTAACCTCCAACAAGATGAAAAAATACGCTCAATAATTCCTACTACAGATTTTGATGATGGAAAATCTTTAGCATTTTTCACACAAAATGGTATTGTAAAACGTACAAAACTAAGTGAATTTTCAAACATTAGAAGTAATGGCGTAAGAGCAATTGTATTAGATGATAACGATGCACTAATTACTGCAAAAATTACAGATGCTGAGACTAAATACCTATTTATTTTAACAAAAGCAGCTCAATGTATTAAGTTTGAAATAGAGAAAACTCGTGAACAAGGCAGAAGCACAAGAGGTGTAAGAGGTATTAAGTTCAAAAAAGAGAATGATGTTGTAATAGATGCAAATGTAATAAAAAGTGATGAAGAAGAGATTTTAACAGTAAGTGAAAAAGGTATTGGAAAACGTACTACTGCTGGTGAATATCGCTTAACAAACCGTGCAGGTAGTGGTGTTATTGCTATGAAACTTAACCAAAAAACAGGTGAAAGTGTAGTTGCAGCGGTCATGGTTGATGAAGATATGGATATGATGGTTTTAACTAAAGCTGGAAAAATGATACGCGTAGATATGCAAACAATATCAAAATCTAGCAGAAATACAAGTGGTGTATATATTGTCAAAGGTGATGATGTTGCAGGAATTTCAAGATGTCCAAAAACAGAAGAGAGTGAAGATGAAGAAAATGATGACTCAAATGATGGAACACTAGATTTGGAATAGTTTTTGCTTATTGTTAAGCTAGTGGTCATTCAGCACCGATGTGAATAGGGTTAAAATCATAAACAATTTTAGCTACATTCTGAGATACGTGTGTTTTGTT
>JAYEGD010000074.1:0-4184 GCA_034658915.1 Campylobacterota bacterium
CTCTAAAAGAGAACCAAGATATTAAAATAGTTTTAACAGACTATAATATGCCTGTAATGAATGGTTTAGAGCTAACACAAGAGATACGTAAAACTCACTCAAAACAGGAGCTGACAATTTTTGCAATTTCTAATAGTGATGATAGTGAGATATCTGCAAAGCTTTTAAAAAGTGGTGCAACAGATTACATTAAAAAACCATTCTCCAAAGAGGAGTTCTCTTGTAGAATTAATAATGCGATAGAAGCATTAGAAAATATTGACACAATTACAAACCAAGCAATTCGTGATTACTTAACTGGAATTTATAACAGAAGACACTTCTTGCAATTAGCAAATGAGTACTATAATGAAATAGATGCAGACAGCGACACTTTAAGCATAGCGATGTTAGATATTGACAACTTTAAATCAATTAATGATAGTTATGGTGATGCAGTAGGAGATAGAGTAATCATAGGAGTTGCAAACCTAATTAACTCTCACACTTCTGAAAAAGATATTGTAGCACGCTCGGGCGGTGGAGAGTTTAGTGTGCTGTTTAAAGATATAAATCCATCTCAAGCTTATGATATTTGTGATGATATTCGCTCAAGAGTAGAGGCATATAGAGTCTCAAATGAGTATGATTTTGGTGTAACAATCTCAATTGGATTATACTCACAAATTGATGGAAGCAGTGTAAATGATATGATTAGTGAAGCAGATATGCTACTTTACAAAGCTAAAAATAGTGGTAAAAACTGCATCTGCATATAGGCTTTAGATGATACACAATGAAATAGAGCATATTTTACAAGATAAAAGTAAGCTTTTAACGGAAATTTACTTTGATTTACAACTCTATTTTGAGAATAAATATGGTTCAAATAGTGTAGTATTTATGGAGATAGGCACTTTTTTTGAAGTCTATGAAGTAAACAGTGATGAGATGCAGTTGGGTAAGTCTAAAGAGATGGCTGAACTTCTAAACATTCAGTTAACAAAGAAAAACAAAAATATTGTAGAAAATTCACTTAAAAATCCTCTTTTAGCAGGTGTTCCTGCAGTCTCATTTGATAGGTACTTAAACAGAGTAATTCAAGAGCAAAAATATACAGTAATAGTTGTAAAACAGCACGGTGAACCACCAAAAGTAACTCGCTATGTTTCTCAAATAATATCACCAGGTACAAACTTTGAACACACTATTAGCAATGAAGAGAACTACATTGTTTCACTCTTAATTGATAAGCACAAAGATATTTACAGTGTTGGTTACAGTGCAATAGATGTAACAACTGGTAAGACGTGGCTTTATGAGGCACAAGGAACAAGTGAAGACCAAACATTTGGATTAGATGAGGTCTTTAATTTGTTAAATATTTACAAAACTTCAGAGGTCGTAGTTACATTTTTAGATGGCATAGATAATCAAAAAGATACACTAAGATACTTAGAAATATCAGAACACTACTCATACTCAATTAACAATGAACGTCCAAAAATAGAGTATCAAAATGAGCTATTTGCAAAAGTGTATCAAATTGAGTCACTTCTTTCACCAATTGAGCATCTTGATTTAGAACGCTCACCTATGATTCATGAATCATTAGCAACTCTAATTCACTTTGTAATAGAGCATGACTACCACATAGTACAAAAACTTTATAAGCCAAATTTACTTGACAATAAGCGTTACATGTACTTAGGTAATAACGCATTAGAGCAACTATCTATTATCTCAAAAGATAGAGACGAAGTGACGCTTTTAAAACTAATTGACAAGAGTGCAACGGCAATTGGAAAGAGGCTATTAAAAGAGAGACTCTTAAACCCAATTATGGAAAAAGATGAGTTGAGTAGGCGTTATGATTTAATAGAAAAAGTAGCTCCACATCTGAAATTTTTAGATGAGACTTTAAGAGGAATTTACGATTTAGAGAGACTCTCAAGACGTATTAATTTAAGAAGACTTCACCCTTTTGAGATAAACTATGTTTATGACTCACTGCTATATGTAACAGAACTTATGGGTTATTTGAAAAAACATAAAATTCAAAAAGCACCATTTCATCAAAGTGAAGTAGATGCGTTTATTAAAGAGATTGAACACAGTTTTAACCTTGATAGCTCAAGACGTTTTACATCTCACACAATAGACGATAACTTCTTAATGCGTGGTGTAGATGTAGATATTGATGCATTAGTTGATGAGAATGAGACCATGTATGAGACTTACAAAAATATGGCTTATGCAATAGAGTTAGCACTAAATACAAAAGCATCTACAAATGCAAAATTTGTAACAATTGGACTTTTAGAAAAAGATGGCTACTACCTCTCTTTGAGTAAAACAAGATTTGCACAGATAGAAAAAGAGTTTAACACATTAAGCTTTGAGCATAATAGTGAGCAGGTGAGTTTCTCTACATGTAGTGTTAAAAAACTAACTAATAGTGTCAAAATAACCTCTGAATTAACTGACTCAATATCTGATAAAATTATGATTAATCGCTCTAAGATAATTGCAAGAGTAAAAGAGAAATTCTTACATCTCCAAAGTACTTTCGAGAGACGTTATGTCATTTTACTTGAACGCCTTATTCACTTTATTGCAGACATTGATGTAGCTCTAAGCTCATCAAAAATTGCGCAAGATTTAAACTACGCAAGACCGATGATAGTAGATGTAAATAGTGAAGATAACTTTTTACAAATTATGGGACTACGCCACCCACTCATAGAGATTCAAGAGTCACATGGAATTTATGTTCAAAATGACATTGTTATGGGGTGTAGAGACTATGTAGATTTACCATACCCAACAACTGTCATGTTGGATGTTGGTGTACACGATGGTCACGACATAAATGGTGTACTGCTTTATGGAATTAACTCTAGTGGTAAATCGTCACTTATGAAGAGCATAGGTATTAGTGTTCTTTTAGCTCAAAGTGGTTTTTATGTTCCAGCAACTGCTATGAAGTTTTCACTCTTTGAGTCAATTTTCACAAGAATAGTCTCACAAGATAATTTAGCAAAAGGGCTATCTACTTTTGCAGTGGAGATGCTAGAGCTTAAAAATATTTTCAAGCGTGCAAAGAGAAAAAGCCTTATTTTAGGAGATGAAATAAGCCATGGAACAGAGACACTATCAGGCGTCTCAATAGTAGCTAGTTCAATCATGAAACTTTCAAAACTAAAAGCTCTCTTTTTATTTGCAACACACCTACACCAACTCTCAAATATGCAAGAGATAAGAAATCTTGACAATGTAGTAGATTTGCACTTAGCAGTTCACTACAATGAAGAGCAAGATAAACTAATTTTTAACCGTATTTTACAAGCAGGTAGTGGAAGCAGTGTTTATGGTTTAGAGTTTGCAAAGTCACTTCATATGGATGATGAGTTTTTAACAAATGCAAGTAAAATAAGAAAAAGATTAGCAAATGATTTTGACGAGCTAGAGCTATTAGTTAAAAAAAGAACCTCAAAATACAATAAAGATTTATATGTAACAAAGTGTGTAATTTGTGGCTCAATTGCTGAAGATGTACACCACATATCACAACGCTCAAGCTCAAGTTCAACAGGACACATAGGACACTTCCATCAAGACCACAAACACAACTTAATCCCACTTTGCAAAGAGCATCATAAAGATATTCACAGTGGAAAAATTGATGTAAAAGGCTTCATAATGACATCAAAAGGATTAGAATTGGACTATGAAGAGATGTTGCGTAAGTAGCAACAATATTGAGAGACCGTAAAATATTTTTGGCTACTATGTCTTGTTATACAGCTACTTTCTGATGTTCAATTTGCATAATTTTATCAGCTAACCAAGTTTTAATAATTGCTTGACGACTAACACCTATATGTTGTGCTTCTTCATCAAGTTTTTTAACCATCCATGTAGGAAAATCAATATTAATTCTTTTTGGTTCTAGGTTTGGTCTTTTTATTGACAATAAATCGAGATATTCTACAATGTCCTCTTTGTTGTCATCGAATATTTTATCAAATTCTTCAGCTTTCATAGATTTCAATATTCAATCACAGGGGTGTGATTCGAAAGGTTCTCTTTTGTAGTTTCTATGAGTAAGTGGTAATGATTATCCATTAAACAATAATCATGGAGTACGACTTTATGAATGATTGCAGTTTTATTAAATATTTGTAAGAACATCTCTTTGTCAT
>JAYEGD010000075.1:0-4183 GCA_034658915.1 Campylobacterota bacterium
AACTCTCAATGAAGAGGCTATGAAGTCCATTACAGTACTAAAGCTAGGAAAACTTCAAAAAAGAGTTTTAAACAACAACAAAATGTCATTAACTTATGATGATAAAGTCGTAGAGCAGATTGTATCCAGATGTACAGAGGTTCAAAGTGGTGCTAGAAATATTGAGCATATTATCAATACAAAAGTTCTACCAACTCTCTCAAAAGAGATTTTATCTACCATAGGTGATGATAAAATGCCAGATAAAGCTCACATTAGTGTAGATAGTGATGACAATTTTACAATTAGCTTTGAAAATATAGTATAATCAAAAAAACAAAAAGGAATGACATGATGAAAACAAAAATATTAGGCTCACTTTTAGTAGCAACTCTGCTTTTTAGTGGTTGTGCAAGTAAACAACCTGTTCCAGACCTAGAGGGTCGTTTAGAAGTTTTAAAAAAGAGTTATGACTCTAAAATTATTGATGAGAGTACATTCAAAAAACTTCAAAGTAATATCATAGATGGCGATGACACAGGAGCTATTTTTACAGGAGATAGACTAATATCTTTAAGAGATGCTTACGATAATAATGCGCTAAGCGTTGAAGAGTACCATAAATTGTTAAATAGAATTATTGATGGTAAAAGTAATGGGAAAAAACTAATTGGTGATGAGCTAACTAACCTTAAAAATACTTTTAGCAAAGGTTTAATTAATGTTGATGAGTATGCAAAAGAGAAGAGTGCTATAATTAATCAATAGATAGTGACCATTGCATTGAGTTTCTCTCAACGAGAAGCTCAAATTTATTAATCTATTTCTAGCTCTTTTTTCAGTCTTGAGACTACATCATCATAATTGGCTCGCCAAGAGTGACCTTTGTAGTCTTGTTGGACTCTAAAATAACAACCTTTAGAGTTTAAAATTTGCATATTTAAGTATCCATCAAAGTCTGCACCTAATGAATTTGCTACTGGATTTTTACATGATGAGACATTATGGTAGTGTGCTTTTAGCTTAAACTTACACTCTTTAGAGATGTTAAACTCTCTAAAACTATCTTTTAATTTGGCTTCTAACTCACTATCTAATGACTCTATTTTAATACATGTAATAGGTACTTTTTTTTGACAAAACTGCGTGTAAATTTCATGGCAACCACTAAATACTACTGCAATTAAGAGTAGTGTTAAAGAGCTTCTAACCATGATTTCATAGCACTGTTAGCAGGTTGCGCAGGAGCTTCTAAACAAGATATTACAAAACTATCTTTAGTCTCACAAATCCCAATAGAGCGAGGACGCACTGATATAACTTCAGGAACCATCAACTCTTTACCAAAACAAAATATTATATTTCTTGCACCTAGTATATCTTCACTAATTGCTCCATCATCTAAACTCTTTGTATGAGCATAGTTATCAAAATCTGCAATAAATACTGCAACTGGATGCGAAGCAATTTTATCTTTAAAATACTCCTCTAGTGAACTCATTGTGTAGTTATCTTTTGCTACTCTTTTTGTGAAAATTGGAAATTTCTCTTTAAATGTAATCTCTTTCATCGCTACTATAATCCTTTAATTTTTTATAATTATAATAAGATTTTCTTAACTTAAAGCTTTTTTGTAAAATTAGATATAATTACAAAAAAAATTTGGAGAATTGATATGGGAAGAGCCTTTGAATACAGAAAAGCATCAAAACTAAAACGTTGGGGTGCAATGTCTAAACTATTTCCAAAGCTTGGTAAAAAAATTACAATGGCAGCAAAAGAGGGAAGCAGTGACCCTGAGTCAAACTCAAAACTTCGTACAGCAATTTTAAATGCAAAAGCTGAAAATATGCCAAAAGACAACATAGAAGCAGCAATTAAAAGAGCAACTGCAAAAGATGCTAAAGATATGCTTGAGGTTAATTTTGAGGGAAAAGGTCCTCATGGTTCACTCATTTTTGTTGAGTGTGCAACAGACAATAATACAAGAACTGTTGCTAATGTAAAAAGCTACTTTAGTAAAAATGGTGGTGAGATGTTAAACAATGGTTCATTAGAGTTTATGTTCTCAAGAAAGGCTATATTTGAGTTTAACAAAACAGATGATATGGACATAGAAGAGCTTGAGTTAGAGCTTATAGATAGTGGATTAGAAGAGATTGAAGAAGAAGATGGGCTTATAATTGTAACGGCTGATTACACTGACTTTGGAACACTAAATAGTAAATTTGAAGAGCTAAACATAGAACTAAGCAAAGCTGACCTTCAAAGAATTGCAAATACTCCAACAAAATTTAGTGATGAACAGTTAGAAGATATTGGAAAAATAGTTGAAAAACTTGAAGAAGATGACGACGTTCAAGTTGTCTTCACAAACATAGAGTAAAAGGATAAACATTATGAAAAAAATATTACTATCATTAGCACTTGCAAGCTCACTTAGTTTTGCATACACAATTGACACAAAAACCGTAGAGTTAAACTGGACAGCATTTAAGCTTTTAAGCAAAGAGGGTGTAAAAGGTAGTTTTGATGACTACAAAGTATCACTAAATAAAACTACATGTAAAAGCCTTACAAAAATGTTAGTTGGCTCTACAGTAACAATTAACTCATCTAGTGTAGATGCAAGTAATGCTCTTAAAAACGCAAACATCAGTAACTTCTTTTTTAAAAAATTTAGTGAAAACACGATTAGTGCAAAAATTGTTAAAATGATGGAGGGAAACAACTTAGGAACTATAGAGCTTGAAGTCACAATGAACAAAGTAACTTCAAAAGTTCCAATGCAATATACTATCAGTAAAAGTGGTAAATTTGTAGCAACTGGCGTACTTGATATAATGGACTTCAACTTAAACAGTGCATACAACTCTCTAGCTACTCAATGTGAAAGTTACCATAAAGGTGTAACATGGACACAAGTAAACATCGGGTTTGAACTCTACATAAACAATTAATTCTTAAAACAATCTGCTTTAGTGTGTGCTGTAGGTTTGCAATCTACCAAGCATTTTCACTTTCAGACTCTTCCATAACTTTAATACGAGCATCTACTTCATGCTCCTGTAAAGCTTTTAAAAACTCACTGTTTAACTCAAATTCACCATCCATACTACTCATTTTAATAGATGCATGTTTAACTCTATCAACAAAAAGAGTAACTTTTTTCTCTTCATTTTTCTCTACATGTAGTATGAATACAACTCCATCATCTGTTCTGAGTCTAAGCTCAATAAATTCACTCTCATCATCAAATAGTTCAACTATTTCATCTACTAGGTTTGCTTGATTGTTTTGTAATGTTTTTGTGAACTCACTATATTTGTAAGTTTTTTTTATTCTATTTTCCATAATTTCTACCTCTTTAACAACTTATTCATAACATAGAGTTCTAGCTCTCTACTAGCAATACCATCCTCTAGGGCTTGTGCATAGATGTTTGAAACCTCTTGCGAATTTTTTTCAAAACCAAAGTGTGGAAAGTGATTTTTCCAACCTTTTTGAATTAACTTTAAAGCGACTCTTTGAACCAGCCAATCTCTATAAATTGTAAAAGATGAGAAAAAAAGCATTGTAAAAATCATCGCTAACAATATTGACAAGTGACAATCTAATTTAATGTCAAACTTAACCATAACATAATGAAAAATGATAACAATAGGTAGTAATATAATATTCCAAAATAGTAAAAATGTAGCGTAAAGTTTTACTAAACTAATTTTAAATCCCGCCATATTTCCCTCTAGTTTCAATCCATCATTATACATTTTATTAGCTACTAAAAGCTCTTTAAAAAGTGTTGGTTGCTTTGAAAATGAAAAAATATATGGTATTAATTGTCTATCTATAAAATTTATCATATTTTGCTCCTATTATTCTTCTCTAATTTCACATAGTATATCAAAAACCTATTAAAATATTTCGTTAAATTTCATCAGCAATAATTCTTGGAATTATACATTTAAACTATCTAAATATTTTACTAAACATAGCATCTATATACTCGTTTTTTCTATTTTCTTGACATTCTTGTATTCATCAATTGTATTTTTTATATACACACCTAAATCTTTAACAAAATCTCTCTCTCCATCATTCAACTCTACAGGTTTGATAGATAAAGCAGTTTCGCCTTTATCTTTGAATACAAGAGGTTTGTAAATATATTTATCAAATACAAAAGCGCTAAAATCTTGTTCAG
>JAYEGD010000076.1:0-16158 GCA_034658915.1 Campylobacterota bacterium
CGGTTTTCCGGATCATCCAGAAAATAATAAAAAGTCTCAAATATAATTCCGTAAGAATTAAATAATACTAATTTAAAAAGTCAGGTTATGTATAAAAAAACATCCAAGTTTTTAATGTTATTATTGCATAATGAATTCAGCTGATCTTTTTAATATTATTCATAACGCTGTTGAGGCACAAAATTTGGGACGAAAAATTTCCCATAAAGAGATGGCACATGAATTGGGTATTTCAATGCGTACATATCAAGATTGGCGTTTGGGTAAAGCACAACCACAAGCTGCTCGTGCAATCATCAAGCTTTTAGGTAAACTTGAAGATGAAGATATTATAAGAGTTGTGAGAAGATTAAATAGACTAGATGGAGCTTAAGTGAATAGTAGTGGGCTAAGTAAAAAAGAGAGAGATGATCTTGAAGATGTCTTTTTATCAATATCAAGAACTAATAAAACTATTGTTAAAGAGTCACTTTACAACTTTTTCAAAAGTACCAAAATTTACACAATTAACATAAAAAAAAGTTTTAATAAAACAAAATATCCAAGTAAATTGCCTAAACATAGGTAATAGAAGTAAAGTTTAAGCTTATAAATTATAAAGTTACACAACATTTAAATAAAGGAAGTCCAATCATGAATAAAGCAGAGTTCGTTGAATTAGTTCAAAAAAACGGTGGTTACAATACAAAATTAGAAGCAGAAAATGCTATTAAATCTTTCACTGCATCTATTACAGAAGCGCTTGTATCTCAAGAGGATGTATCTTTAGTAGGTTTTGGTAGTTTTGTATCTACGCTTCAAAAAGGTAAAAGTGGTGTTGTTCCAGGGACTGACAAAAAATATACAACAAACGATAAAATGGTTCCAAAATTTAGAGCTGGTAAAGGTCTAAAAGACAGCGTTGCAGCTGGTAAATAGTAAAAAAACTTCTTAGCACCATCTAGGTGCTAAACTCCCCCAAACAAACTTAAAAAAATCACATATAAAGGCTTTTTATGAAACAAGTTGTAAAGTCAGATGAAGAGTGGAAAAAAGAGTTAACTCCAGAGGCTTACCAAGTATGTAGATTACACGGTACAGAAGCACCATTTAGTGGAAAATATAACAGTTTTAAAGAAGATGGTAAATTTAATTGTGTATGTTGTGGAACAAAACTTTTTGACTCTGAGTACAAGTATGACTCAAGAAGTGGTTGGCCTAGTTTTTTTTCTTGTGAAAAAGATGCAATTTTAGAAAAAAAAGATTCAACACATGGGATGATAAGAGTTGAGGTGTTATGTTCTACATGTAATGCACACTTAGGACACGTTTTTGAAGATGGTCCAGCTCCTACACACTTGCGCTACTGTATTAATTCAGTATGCTTGGAGTTTGAAGCTAGATAGGCTCAAACACCTATTGTCTTTAGCGCATTTAAGACATTAAGTGCTTGAAGATGCTCTTTTACATCATGAACTCTTATTATAGATGCTCCATTTTTAATGGCTTCTACATGTAGAGCTATTGTACCAGGGAGTCTATCTTCTACATTTGATGAGGATATTTGATTAATTAGTGACTTCCTGCTTGCTCCAACTAGTAGTGGAAGTGAGAATTTTTCAAAATGTTCTAGGTGTTTAATAAGCATTAAGTTATGCTCTAAACTCTTTCCAAAACCCACACCTACATCTAAAACAATATCCTCAACACCGAAAGATTTTGCCTTCTCTATACGTTTGGTAAAAAAGTTACTAATATCTGTTAATATAGAGTCATATTGTGGATTTTCTTGCATATTGTGAGGTCTATTTTGCATATGCATAATAATAGCTTGTGCTTTATACGAAGCGACTAGCTCACATATTTTGTCATCTTCTAGACCTCTTATATCATTTACAATACTAAAACCAAGACTAAGAGCATACTCTACTACTTTTGGGGCGTAACTATCTACACTAAATTTAGCATAGTTAAAAATTTTGTTTTCATAAATAGAGTCAATAATTGGTGAAATTCTCTCAAACTCTTCATCTTCACTTATCTCTTGTGCATTTGGACGAGAAGAGAGTGCTCCTATATCTATTATGTCTGCTCCATCACTTATCATACTCTCAATTTTGGCGGTTGCTTCATCTGCTTTAAAACGGCTTTGTGAGTAAAAACTGTCACTATTTGCATTAATGATTCCCATAATTTTAACACTCTTGAAGCGCTTTACATGTAGAAAGTTCTCTATCTCTTTTGCTAGCTCTTTAAGCCCAAATGGTTGAGCTAACTCTTTTTTTGCCAATTTTTGAAGTTGCCTTCTTGTTGCAATTAAAATTGCATTTACACGAGGATGTTCAGCTAAGATAGTCCCCTTAGGAACGGCTAAATCTGCTCCTATACTAAGAGCATCTTGTTTTAATATGTTTGCAGCACCTACATGTAGATCTTTAATATGAAAAAATTCTAACTTCATCTTTGCAGATAAAACTGAAACTCCTCCACTATCTACACCAATTTGATGTAAATATTTTTTAGTATCAATCTCATTTGAAATGTGTTCAATTTTCATCTTTTAGAACCTCTTAAAAATGTCATTAAAATCATTGTGAAAATAGAAGATGCTCTACTGTTTAGCTCAATTAGCTTAAAACCTAACTCAAACGCTTCGCTTTGTGATCTGTTTAGAGTTATCTCATCAACAAAAACTGCGCGGTTTAATAGTGCGCTCACTATATTTTTAGCATCAAATTTATTAACTCTCTCATTCGCTTTTACAAAATCAAAAAGCTCTGCTAAATCTAAAGTTTTTAAATTAATATCAAGAGTAGTATCGTTCTGCTTTTTTTCTAGGTTGAAAAGTGGCAAACGTGAACGAATTGTAGGAAGTAGAATTGACTTTGATGGAACAATGAGTATAAAAATTGTGTTTCTAGGTGGCTCTTCTAAAATTTTAAGAAGAGAGTTTTGAGAGAAGACATTAATGTTTTGAGAAGCGATTATGATGTACTTATTTTCACTCTCGCTTACATAAGCCTCTTTAATGACACTCTTTGCATCTTCAATTTTGAACTCATCTCTTAAAAAGGGGACAACTCTATGAGGCTTCAACTCATTAGTAATATCGCTAATGATATTCTCAAATTCTGAACTAATTAAGATGTGAGATCTGCTACTCTTCAACATCAACCTCACCAAAAAGTGATGCCATAAGAGTTTTATCAAAAAGTCTATAGAGTTGAATCAGTTTTATGTCTAAATCTTTGTCATACGTTAGAAGTGGAAGTGAGTTTTGGTACGTCTCACCCATAATCCACAAGTAGCTGCCATCTGAGCGTTTTGCAATATCACAACGTTTGTCATCACCACGACCAATATACCAAAAAAAGTACTCTTCACCATAAGAGATATTAAGCATATCTTCGACAATATCAATACCATGTGCACCATTAATGCTATCGTATGAGCCATAGAGTGAGTCAATACTCACAATTGGAATTATTGGGCGTTCGCTGTTACGTTTGTTGATTGTGCTTAAGATGTATTGTTCAAACCATTTTCGCTCATTATCTACAATTAATACAATAGTTTTTCCATTTAAAATCTGATACATTGCATGGTTTGTTATTGGCGACCAATCAAATCTAAGTATCTCCATCCAGCTAAAAGATGCATCTTCATCTCTTATGCTATCAAGTGTCCAACCCTTAAAATCCATCAAAATTTATTTATCTAGCTCGTAAACACTGTGTAGGCTTCTTACTGCTAACTCTGAGTACTTCTCAGCAATTACCATTGAAACTTTAATCTCTGAAGTTGAAATCATCATAATATTTATGTTCTCTTCAGCCATTGTTCTAAAAGCTTTAGCCGCAACACCTGTATGAGACTTCATACCAACACCAACAATAGATACCTTGCAGATGCTATCATCATAGCTAATATCTTTAATATCACTTTCAAACTTCTCAATAATTACTTTTGCATCAAGAAGTTCTGTTGTTGGAACTGTAAAGTCAAGTGTTGTTGTGCCATCATGTGAAGCTGTTTGAATAATCATATCTATATTTACACTATTTGCTGCAAGTGCAGTAAAAATTTCAGAAGCAATACCTGGTTTATCTGCGACACCGCCTAATGAGATTCTAGCTTGATTTTTGTCTAAAGCAATACCACTAACTAATGGTTTTTCCATAATATTTTCCTCTTTTGTAATAAGTGTACCCTCAGCGTCACTGAAGCTTGAACGAGTCACTAAATTAACATTTAGTTTTTTTGCAAGTTCAACTGAACGGTTTTGTAAAACTTTTGCACCTAAAGATGCTAGCTCCAACATCTCCTCGTAAGAGATTTTGTCGAGCTTCTTAGCTTTTGGCTCAATTCGTGGGTCTGTTGTGTAGATGCCATCAACATCTGTATAGATTTCACACAAATCAGCATTAATCGCACCAGCAACTGCAACTGCACTCAAGTCACTTCCACCACGCCCTAGTGTTGTCACTTTTCCATCTAAACCAACACCTTGAAAGCCAGCAACTACAACTACATTTCCACTCTCAATCTCATTTTTCATAAAAGTTGGGTCAATTGACTCAATTCTAGCTTTTGTATGAACATTATCTGTTACAATTCCAGCTGCTCTACCACTCATAGAGAGAGCGCTATGTCCCATCTCATTAAGAGCAATTGAGAGAAGTGAAGCAGTTACTCTCTCTCCTGAGCTAAGCAGCATATCCATATCTTCGCGACGTGGGTTTTCACTAAAATTTTGAGCATAACCTACAAGCTTATTTGTCTCACCGCTCATAGCAGATACAACAACTACAACTTGATGACCATCTTTGATAGTAGCACTAACTCTTGAAGCGACATTGGCAATTCTATCCAAGTCTCCAACGCTAGTTCCACCGAACTTTTGTACAATTAGCATATTATAAATACCCCTCATTTATGAAATGTTTTATTACTTTTTTATAGATAGGTTTTTTAAAGTGTTTAATATTATCAAACAAGTTGTCTAATTTAACAAACTTGTACTTTGAAAACTCAGGATGTTTGGTTTTGATGTTTATTTGCGCACTCTTTTTTAGCTTTACAAGGTAGTAACGCTGTTTTTGCCCAGCGTATGGCTTGAGCCTTTTAGCAGAGTTTTTTGGAAAATCATACTCTATCCACTCAGGATATTTTGAGATGATTTTAACCTTAGAGGTACCAATCTCCTCTTCTAGCTCTCTAAACATTGCCTCTTTAGCTTTTTCACCTTTGTCAATTCCACCTTGTGGAAATTGCCAAATACCTCTCATATCATTACGTTTTGCTATAAAAATTTCTCTATTTTTAGGATAATCGCTATGCAAAACAATAATTGCAACATTGGGTCTGTACAGTTTCTTGCTCATAATTAATACTTTATTTAAGATTGTGCTATTATACAAAAAAGTGATTTAAAAAAGGTTTTAATGTTACTCTATATCCATATTCCATTTTGTGATAGCAAGTGTCACTACTGTAGTTTTAACTCTTATGTAGATAAATTTGAGTTAAAAGAGGCGTATATGAGAGCTCTTTGTGAGCAGTTTAAGTATGAAATTGAGAATTTTAACATTACATGTAACTCTATTGAAACTCTCTACATTGGAGGTGGAACACCATCTTGTATTGAGCCTTACATGTACAAAGAGTTACTTGAACTAATAGAGCCATATTTACAAAAAAATATTCAAAAAAGTATTGAAGCAAACCCAAATAGTGCGACACACTCATGGTTAAAACAGATTAGAGAGTTAGGGTTTAATAGAATAAGCTTTGGAGTGCAAAGTTTTAGAGACGACAAATTAAAAATGTTAGGACGTGCTCATAAAAGTGAAGATGCAATTAAGGCTATTAAAGATGCAAAAGAGTTGGGCTTTGATGACATCTCTTTAGACATAATTTATGGAACCAACATGGACACAAAAACAGATATTAAATCTGATTTAAAAGAAGCGTTTAAACTACCAATTAATCACATAAGTGCATACTCTTTAACGCTTGAAGAGGGGACACCATTTGAGAGTAAAAAATCTCTAAGTGTAGAGGATTTGGAATTAACAACCCTCTTGTTTGATGAGATAGAAAAAAGAGGTTTTAAGCAGTATGAGATATCTAATTTTGGAAAAGTAAAATCTGCTCATAATATGGGTTATTGGGAATACAACACATACATTGGTTTAGGCTCAGGAGCAGTTGGCTTTTTACATAACAAAAGGTTCTACCCCTCAAAAGATATTCAAAGCTACATAGATAAACCATACGAACGTGAAATAGAGCTACTAAGTGATGAAGATATTAAAATAGAGAAAATATTTTTAGGATTAAGAAGTTGCATAGGAGTAGATGAGAATATTTTACATGTAGATGAGCTAAAAAGAGCAAAACTATTAGTTGAAGAGAAAAAGTTAAACTATGAAAACGGAAGATTCTACAATAACGATTTTCTTCTTTCTGATGAAATTGCACTTTTTTTGTAACTATTTAGCACGTAAAATGAGCGAAGCCCATTTTACTACGTTACCACTGGGGTTCTCTCAGCGAGAAGCTCAAATCACTAGTGATTTTGATATTTTTTATAGGGGTATTAAATGATTACCCTTTTTTAAATAATTTTTAGCTAAAATGATAAAAAATTAAAAAAGAGTAATAATGTTTGGTATGGGTTTTGCAGAAATATTAATTATTGGAATTATCGCTATCTTATTTTTAGGTCCAGATAAATTGCCACAAGCTATGGTAGATATTGCTAAATTTTTACGATCTACTAAAAATGTTATAGCCAATGCTAAAGACTCAATAGATAAAGAGTTGCAAGTCTCAGAGGTAAAAGATAGTGTTCAAAGCTACAAAGATGAGCTAATGAGTGGAAGCAATGATTTAAAAGAGCTAACTTCTATGGATGGAATAAACAAAGAGATTGCAGATATTAAAAATAGTACAAAAGTAGATTTAAACTCTAATGATGCAGAACAAGTATCTCAAACCCCAGCAACTCCAGAAATAGTAACATTTCCAAAAAAAGAGAAAATATCAAGTGAGAGTGTTTAATGTTTGAAAATTTACGTCCTCATTTAGTAGAACTTAGAAAGCGTTTAGCTTACTCAGTTGGAAGCGTTATTGTTATGTTTTTTGTAGCTTTTGCATTTCATGAGCCAATTTTAGAGTGGATGATTGCACCACTAAATGAAGCACTTTTAGAAGTTGGAAAAGTCTCTGTTCACGCTGCTAATGGTATGATTACTACAACTCAAGTTGGAGGCGCATTTTTTGTTGCTATTAAGGTATCATTTTTTACAGGACTTCTAGCATCACTGCCGGTTATTTTGTCGCAAATTTGGGCTTTTATTGCACCTGGTTTGTACGCTAATGAGAAGAAAATGATTATCCCATTTATTGTTGGTGGGACAGTTATGTTTCTTATTGGTGCGGCATTTGCATACTATATTGTAACGCCATTTGGGTTTGACTTTTTAATTACTTTTGGTAGTTTTAAATTTACTCCACTAATTAATATTGAAGATTATGTTGGCTTTTTTACTAAAATTATGTTTGGCTTTGGAGTTGCATTTGAACTTCCTGTTTTTTCATACTTTTTAGCAATACTAGGGCTTATTGATGACAGATCTATGAAGTCATTTTTTAAGTATGCAATTGTTTTAATTTTTGTTTTTTCTGCACTTCTTACTCCACCAGATGTCTTAACTCAACTTCTAATGGCAATACCACTTATTTTACTTTATGGTCTATCTATCTTAATTGTAAAAGCTGTTAATCCTGCCCAAGATGATGATGAAGAGGTAGAAGAGGAGATATCAGAGCTAAAAGAGGAGCTAAGTGAATCCGCTAAAAAGTAGTAGCTACGAGTTTGTTTTACCAGACGAGCTTATTGCAACTCACCTCGCATCTCCCAGAGATAGTGCAAGACTTCTTGTTTATAACAAAGAGAGTGACACTATTACTCATGACTATTTTTACAATTTAGAGAAATATATTCCTCAAAATAGTGCAATTATTTTAAATGACACAAAAGTGATTAAAGCTAGACTATATGGTAAAAAAAGCAGTGGTGGTAAGATTGAACTTTTAATCAACAAACCACTTGATGCACACCGTATTGAGTGCTACATTAAAGGGCGTGTACATGTAGAGACGCTCTTAGAGTTTAATGAAAATATTTCAGCTTACGTTATAGAGCTTCAAGAAGATGGAAGCAGGGTTGTAGAGTTTAGCAAAGATGGGAGAAAGCTACGATTTGAGGAGCTATTAGAGTACCTTGATAAAATTGGTCATGTTCCACTTCCTCCATACATAAACAGAGAAGATAACTCAAGTGATGAGAGCGAGTACCAAAGTGTCTTTGCTTTAAATGATGGAGCAGTAGCTGCGCCAACAGCATCTCTTCATTTTAGCGATGAGCAGTTTGAGAAAGTTAAAAAGAAGTTTTTACACGCTTATGTAACACTACATGTAGGCTCAGGAACATTCAAACCAGTTGAGTGCGAGGATATTTTAGAGCATCCAATGCATAGTGAATACTACAACATCTCTCAAAAAGCAAAAGAGCTAATTGATTCAGATGTCAAAATATTGAGTATTGGAACAACATCTACAAGAACAGTTGAGTACTATGTTAGACATAAAGAGTCTTTAAGTGGCGAAGCAAACCTCTTTTTAAACCCATCAAACCCACCACAAAGAGTAGATTATTTATTAACAAATTTTCATCTTCCAAAATCTACACTTTTAATGCTAGTAGCATCTTTTGTAGGCTTGCAAAACACACTTAAAATTTACAACGAAGCTATTAAAGAGAAGTACCGTTTTTACTCTTATGGCGATGCTATGTTGATTTTGTAAGAACAGATACTTGAGCATTTTGAATTAACTCAGAGTTGTAGGTAAAACCTTGCTCTATAACTTCTACAATCTCATTTTCACGATTAGAATCTTTGTGTGACACAACAGCTACCACTTCTTGTGTTTGTGGGTCATACTCCTCTCCTACAGATGCGACAGGCTTTAAATCTATCTCTTGGAGTATATCGTCATAGAGTTCTTGTATTGTCTTATAAGCTTCTTTGAATGAGCCAAATTGAGTGTTGAATTTAAAAATATTTATATAATTAGCGTTAGGAATGTTGTTTATTAAATCCATAGAACTAGCGATAAATTTGTACAAATTAATGTATGGCTTTATATTTTTAATTTCGATATCGTTGGCTTTTTCTAACTTTTGAGTAAGTTTAGTAAGTTTTTTAAGCTCCCCGTTTATTTTAATAAGCTCCTCTGCCGCACTTTGCTCTTTATTTAGCGAAGAGAGTTCATCTAGTGACAACTTCTTTAACTCATCATCATCTAAATTGTCTATGATATCGCATATCTCTCTTTTTAAATCCTCTTTAGTCATAAAATGGTACCTCAAATATAGTTTTTAAATATTTAGAATTGTCAATTTTTTTATCTACTTTTGGCTCAATATCGCATGATAGTGTAAAAAGATCCTCATCAACATTTTTAAAAAAATAGTTCTCATTTGTTAAGCTTTCATAAGCGTTAGAAATTTTGGAAAACATTTCAGGGTGTTGTTCTGGTGGATTCTCTTTTATCGCTTTTCTATAGGCTTTTTTAATATCTCTGTATGTAAAATCACCCTCTAGCTTTAAAATATCATATGGACTCTCTTTTAACATCTTGTTACTCCTAAAATTCAAAAGTTTGTTGTTGATTAATTAATATTGTACTGTTTTCACACTCATCACAAAATCTATCTACTACTAAAGCGTATCTTTTTTGGATAGATTTAAATTTTTTTCTCTTTTGAGTATCTAAAAATGTATTAAGACAGCTAATAAAAAAATCATCTTTTGCAAGACTATAAACATCTACCATATCCATATAACTGTAGAGCCAGTGTAGATACCAAACATTTTCAGCATTTGTGCTTTTTATAATATATTGAAAAATCTTTTGTGAAACTTCAAGATTCTCTTTTGCATACTGAGTTATTAATGTTTGAATAGTTGTTCTTAGAGGTTCTGATTTATAGCTAAAGTGTGTTAGCCTAAATATTTTTATAATAACTTTATCATCTAACTCTTCAAATCTAGCATACAGCGCTATTAGGTCTAAAACAGCAGTTTTATTATTTTGTATGTAAAAATATATAAAAAGATCTGGGTAATCATTTAGCTCGACAAATGGATCATATCCTGTTTGAAGAGCCATTTTAAACTTTATATATTTTTGTTGAGCAATATCTAGATCATACTCATCTTGAATATTTGCAGTGCTATCTAAAAACTCTTCAGCATCCTCACAAAATTGAGACTCTTCATAGTTAAACATGTCGATATATTTTTTCAAAACTTCTTTCATATCATCATAACCGCTATCTAATTCATCTTCATCAAATATAGAGATTGCTTTTGCATAATTGTTTAATATCTTTAAAAATAGAGTTTTGTATCTCTCATCTACATCATCAAGATTTTTTATAACATAAAGAGAGTTCTCAATCTTTTTAGATATATCTTTTGTATCTTCATCATCAGCAAACATAAGAACATACTCTAAAGAGTTTGTTACTTCAACCATATCTCCAACTATATTACTATTTATATGGTTATATTTTTTAAAGATACTATCTACATGCTCTTTATAGCTATTATACATTTTTTGTGAATCATAGTTTAGTGCAAGTGTTAAAGTGGTATAAAATATATCTTTATCTCCATATTTATCAAATAGAGGCTCAATTATTGCAACTGACTTCTCTTCGGTTAAATTAAAATAGAGTAGTTTGTATAGTACATATTTTATTGCAAAAGATGTAAATTTTTTAATGTGGGTATTTAAAAATTTATCGACAAAAGAGACTGTTTTGTTTATTAACGGTTCTGTACTAACATTGTTTAAAATATTGATAAAAACATAAATGGATTCAGGTATTTGGATAAACTCTTTCTCATAAGAGATAAATATTTTGTAGATTTGCCAATAGTCTGGCTCTTGCTGTTTTTCTAGCATCATTATTATATTATTGAGTGCTAATTTTGGATTATTCTCTTTTTTAACTATAGCATTATCTATGTAGCCATCTAGTGATATTAGCTTGTTTAGACTATTTGTATTACTATCTTGTTTGAGGTTTTTAATAATTTCATCTCTAAATTTTCTTGAATTTTTACTGTTTTGAAGATTTGCATCATCTCCAAAAAGTAAAAATTTATAGAGTGGTTTTATATTTTCACTTTGGAAATCTGTTTTTTGGAGAAGTATTGCTTTTAGTGCCTCAATATTCTCTTTCTCAGCTTTAGCTCTAGGTTTTGAGTTATTTAGATGCTTGAGTGCTAATTCTCTATTGTCGCTAAAAAGAGCAGATATTGCAAGCAGATACTCCTGTTTTGCTTTAGTTACTTTTTTGAGTTGTTTATCATCAATATTGTTACTTAAATATAACTCTATTAAAAGTGAATAAAATATAATATTTTTATCACTTTTATACTTCTGCAGAAGCTCATTAGAGTAAATTTTAGCATCTGAAAAGCTATCTAAGTAGCAGAGATATTTTAATCTTAAAAACTCTAAACTATTATCTGGTTTTATACTTATTGCCAACTCTATATCTCTAATGGCTCTTTGGATATCTCCAGCTTCAAATCTCTCATTGGAGAGCATTTTAAGAGAATCTACATGTAGTTTATCTACCTCTAAATCATCCATACCCTCAATATTAAATTGCTTAATTTTTGAGACAACTTTTTGATAGTTTTGATTTGCAAATAGCCCTAATATTTTATCTTTAGGAAATGTTTTTTTCTTTCTCTTTGCCATATTGATACACCTTGCTTAAAATATCATACTTATATTTTTTGTTGAGATTGTAGATAGATGAGAGATCAACTTCGCATCTTCTACAGATACTATTTTCTTGTGTTAGATTGTTACTTGCTCTACACACAGGACATTTGTACTTAATTAACATTTTACTGCTCTAGGAAAAATATAGTATCTATTATCTCTTCTTCTATCTCTGCTTTTTCACCATCGCCTACATTGAGATATTTAGTTTTTAGTGTTTTTAGATCAGCTTTGTCTTCATCTAAAATATCTTTGTTCGATAGAAGCTCATCAATTTTCATAACTATAGAGTTTTCATGCTCATTCAAAATTCCCATTTGAGATATTTTTTTATGATTTGATGATTTGGTTATGGTTGTTTTAAACACACCATTTACCTCTTCTTTAGTGCTTACTTCTCGTCCTATCACGCTCAACATACCATTTTGATCAAGATTAAAAGATACATCTACCTCTCCATCTTCAACAGGGTTTTCAAGTTCAAGCATCATGCTTCCAATCTTGACATTATTGCTTAAATTCTCTTCATCCTCGCCTTGAAAAACTGTAAGCTCATAAGCACTTTGAAAAGGAACAGCAGCATAGTAGCGTGATGTTTTACTGCTTGGAACTGGTGAATTTTTAAATATTATTCTAGAGAGCACTAATCTTCCATCATCCTCTCTTACCATTGTTCCTAAGCTATATGGAGTTATGTCTATTAAGATAGACTCGGTATCCACACCTTTTATCATAGCAGCTTGAAGAATTGCACCTATAGATACAGACTTATCAGGATCTTCTATAAGTATTGGAAGTTTTTGAGTCTGTTCTAAGATTTTTTGAGAAACCAAAGGTATCTTGCTTGAGCCACCTGTAAGTATGATAGACTCTATCTCATCTATATCATACTCAGACTCCTCTATTGCCTCTTCAAGAAGTGATATAGTTTTGTCTATATCTTCTTCAATAAGCGACTCAAACTCCTCTTTTGTAACAGTTACCTCAAGGTGTTTAGCGACACCATCAACTTTTGTAAAAAACTTCTCATCTATTACAACTTCATCCTCTTTGGAGAGTTGCACCTTTACGTCTTGTGCTATTTGTAAAAGTTTTATATTTAAACTGGTTGTTACTTCAATATCAAGATCACTTTTTGCAATAATAAGTTGTGCTAATTTTTGATCGAAATCATCTCCACCAAGATTATTATCCCCCATGGTGGAGACAACTTCAATTAAACCTTGAGAGTTTTCAATAATAGAGATGTCAAATGTACCGCCACCCAAATCGTAAACTGCATAGACCATATCATCATTTTTGTCAGCACCATAACTAATAGCAGCTGCTGTTGGCTCATTTATAATTCTTATAGGCTCTAAATTAGCTAGAAGTACAGCTTCTCTCGTCGCTTCTCTCTGTTTTTCGTTAAAATAAGCAGGAACCGTAACAACACACTGTGTAAAACTCTCACCTATTTCAGCCGTAGCAGTTTCAACTATTTTTTTAATGATAAATGATGATATCTCTTGAGGAGTAAAATTTTTATTATTTAGGGTTATTACCTCGTCGCTACCCATCACTCTTTTTATGGAAATAGCTGTGTTTTCAATAGCAATCATAGCCATATTCTTAGCTTTAGCACCAACTATCACGCCATTGTCGCTTATATTTACAACCGATGGAAGAAGATAGTCGTTATCAAAAGGTATATGCTTTAGCCCACTATCGGTATATACTGTTGCAACAGAGTTTGTTGTGCCTAAATCAATTCCCAATACATTATACAAAGTAGCCATTCTTGTTCCTCTTTTTTAGAATATTAACTTGCAATTTTACACTTTTTAGCTTTTATTATCATAAGTGACTGACCATAATAAGTGGCATATTTAACAACATTTAAAAGGTTTAGATTCAAGGCAAACTTTATTTGGCGATACTAGTATCGTTAAATGAAGTTTAACGCAGAAGATGAATCTTTTAAATGTTGCCCTTCGGGTGAGAAGATAAACTACAATCTACTGCGTTGAAAACCCTTGAAGCTACTAGTAGCTCCTTCAGATTTTCGCCTTGTATCTTATAGTTTCTCTTCTCATTAAATATGTCACTTATTATGGTCAGTCACTTATATTGATATTTTTATAACACAAACACTCTAGCATTTTCAATTACAATTTTTCCACCTAGCTCATACTCAAAAACTTTTTCACTATATTTTGCTACTGCATCTTCGTAGCTTGGTGAAGTTTTGAAATACTCTAGTGCTTCATCTGCACTTTTTGGTTTTTGTACAGTTGTAGAAAATAGTTTTACAAACTCATCAATGTCATCAATAAGTGTTGCTTTTTTCTCTCTTAAAAGCGAGTCTGTCCCTCTGCTTTCTCCATACTTATGACCAAAAACGTAGATAGGAATATTAGACTCTAGTGCAAATTTTGCTGAGTGCATACTTCCACTACTCTCATCTGCTTGTGCAATAACTAATGCATCGCTAAGACCAACTACAACTCTATTTCTTGCTATGAAGTTTTGTTTGAATGGTTTTGTACTTGGTTCATACTCGCTTAACATTAGTGAGTTTTTGCGAATATCATCAAGGAGTGTAAGGTTCTGTTTTGGGTATGTAATGTCTAGTGAACATGGCATAATGGCTACTGTATTTGGGTATGAAAATTTGTGAGCAGTTGCATCAACACCATACGCTCCTCCACTTACTACAACAACTCCGCTTTTACTCAACGCTGAGGCTAACTGCATTACCATAGATTTTGTATAGGTGCTCATTTTTCTAGAACCTACAATAGAAATTAGTGGATTTTCAAGTAACTCAGAGTTGCCTTGAAAAAAGAGTTGTTTAGGTGGATGCTTTAAGCGTGCAAGTTTTGGAATATTACATGTAATGGTATTAGTAAAGTCTGTCAATCCTAACAAGTTCTATCTCCTTTAGAGCCTCTTTTGACTCTAATAATGCTTGAAGTGTCTCTTTACGAGGGTGTCCAATTGCTATTGCAGTTCCATGAAGTTTTGCCACTTTAATTGCTGCACGTATCTGTCTTTTAACATACTGTTTATCTGTATGATGATCTAAAAATATGTCTCTTGCTAAATATCTTTTATTGTAGTTTTTCATAACTTTTTGAACTTTGCTTTTACCTGTTGTTCGGCTATCGACAAACTCAATTCCATGGCTATTTAAACTTAAAATCAATCTATTCATTGAACGTTCGTTAGATGTAAACTTGCTTCCTGTATGATTGTTAATATATTTAACATTTGGGAACATTTTAACTATTTTTTTAACTTGCTCATCAATATCTTGCTGTGTGTCAGTTATTTTTAGAGTTTCTGGTTCTGCTGCATTAAAACGTTGAGCTTCAAGAGGTAGATGTACCATGTAAAATTTCTCTTTAGATGCTAGCAGTGCAGAGTTTGGATGCCATGCGGTTGGTGGCAGAAAAGACATTGTAATTGGTATGTTCAGTCTTTTGATTGCCTTTACATCACGAGAAAACGAGACATCATCAATAATAATTGCAAGTTTTGCTTTACCACCTCTTTTCTCTATTTTACGTCTTACTGGTTTTGTTGGTACTTTTGTGTCTTTATACTCATGATTAGCAGTTTTTACTTTGTAAATCTCTTCAGATTTTAGAGCTTTTAATACTTCAGTTTTTTTAGTTCTATTTTTTTCATCTTCTTGGATTAAATCTAGTTTAGGAGGAAGTTTTAGTGAGTTACTGGGTGTTAAGTTCTCAATGGGAGCATCTTGTTTTAATACGCTTTGCAGGCGTTTTGTTAGTTCTGGAATTGTTGTTGTATAGCTCTTAATCTCTTGTGTTTCATCTTTTTTAGTTACTTTTTTTTTATCTATATTTTCACTTATTCTTGGCTCTTCTCTTTTTTCTGTGCTATTTTTAGAACCAAAGTAGTACCCAACACCTGCAACTAATGCGAAAATAAAAAAAACTGCAACAACTCTAACAGTTAGATACGTTAAATAGCTATCTCTGGCTTGAACTTCTTTGGACTTTTTTGACATAGAACTCTTTCGTAGCTTTAAAGATTTTAAATGATTACGTCAAATCGACTAATATGTAAAAAATTCAAATCAACACTTAAATACTATATTATTTAAACTCATTAGCCATAAAAGATACTATCTCTTTAGCGTTGTTTAACTCTCCACTATATTTTTTAACTCCTACATTCTCTTGTTTAAAAGCGTTGATGGTGTTTTTACATCCACGTTTTAGTACTATGTAATCACAATCTTTTAAAGATGCTGACATATCGTAGTGAGCATTTATGTGTGCTTCATCATTA
>JAYEGD010000077.1:0-16148 GCA_034658915.1 Campylobacterota bacterium
TTTAACTCATTTTCATAGAAGTTAAACCTGTTCATATAAACGCTTTTAACAGCTCTACATGTAGTCCCATAGCGTTGCTTTGAGTGCCTTTTACACTTTTAATGTACTTTTTGCAAAACCCCTCAACCATACAAGCACCAGCTTTTCCTCTCCACTCTCCACTCTTTAAATAGTTTTCAATATCATCTTTATCAAATTGTGCAAAATCATAAGTAGTTGTAGATATGTCAATAATTTCAAGTTTTGAAGATTTGTACATCATACATGTAATAATAGATGTTTGTGAATTACTTTGAGTTTGAAGAATGCGACGTGCATTATCTTCACTTGTAGCTTTTCTTAAAATTTTGTTTTGTGAAGTAACAACTGTGTCTGCCACCAAAATAGGCAACTCTTTGTAGTCATAGAGTTTAAGAGCCATCTCAAACTTACCAAGAGTTGCTTGATATACAAAGTTTTTAGCCGAACTAGCTTTAATTGAGTCCTCATCAAAATCGACACCACTTTGAACAAACTCAACTCCAGCATCTTCAAGAATTGAAGCTCTTGTTTGTGAGGATGAAGCGAGTCTTAACACTTTTAAAATCCTCTTAAAACAACACCCAAATAAAGAGCAATAAGACCTAGAAATATATTAAGAGGAATAAGATATTGCGCTAAAGGCTTAAGTAACTCTTTTGTTTTTTGCATATCTCCAGATACATACGCCATCTCAGCGCGGTTTCTTCTAAGCATTATATAGACAAAAATAGCACTCATTAAAAGCCAAATACCCTCTTTTACATGTACTATAGTTGCTAAAAATGGGTCAACTTGTTTGTAGTCAAGTGCAACACTCATAACAACTGCTGTAATAATAATAACTCCTATCATTGGGCGAACAAGAGAGAAGAAGTTTTTTAAAATCTGCAGAGTTTTTGCAAGTCTCACCTTTTCATCTTCAATATTTTGCAAAGCTGGATGAACTGCAAAACGAATTGCCACCATTCCACCAACCCATACAAATGCACCTAGAACATGAAAAAAGAGTATCCAGTTTGAGTATTCACTGAAAAAAGCACTCATCAAAGCACCTCTTTAACAAACTCTAAAGAGGCACTCTTTGCTTCTTCAATTTTTGTAATATCTTTACCACCAGCTTGTGCAAAGTCTGGACGACCACCGCCACCACCGCCACAAATTGGAGCAATTTTCTTAATCCAATCTCCAGCTTTCAGACCTGCATTTTTAACACCAGCAGCAATAATAACTTTGTCGCCTTTTACTTGAAATAGCATTGCAGCAACGCTATCATAAGAGTTCTTAATCTCATCGATACGATCTTTTACATCTCCAGCACTTATCTCTTCTATTACAACAGCTACACCCTTTACCTCTACTGCTTCAAGTGACTCTTTTGAACTTTGTTGAGCCTCTTGAACTTCTGCTTTTAATGTTTTTACCTGCTCTTGAAGCCTACTAATTCCACTTAATAAATCTCTATTTTTTAAAGAGTCACAAGCCTCATCAACTCTGTGTCTAAGAGCCTTTGTAAAGTTGTAAGCTGCATTTCCACAAACTGCTTCAATACGTCTAACTCCAGCACTCACACCACTCTCTTTAGTAATAATAAATGTTCCAATAGAGCTTGTATTTTCTACATGTATTCCACCACAAAGTTCAACACTAGCTGTGCCAAAACCTACTACTCTAACATCATCACTATACTTTTCGCCAAACTGGGCTTTCGCACCGCTTTTTTTAGCTTCATCAATATTCATCAATTTTGTATCTCTTGGAAGAGCATGTAAAATGTTATAGTTTACTCTTTGCTCTATTTGCATTAACTCATCATGACTCAATGCTTTGTTGTGAGAGAAATCAAAACGCAATCTTGTTGGCTCTACAAGTGAGCCTGCTTGTGAAATATGCGCACCTAGTAGCTCATAAAGAGCAGAGTGTAAAAGATGTGTTGCAGAGTGATGTTTCGCACTCTCAATTCTATTAACATCTACTACTGCTTCCACAACTGCTTCTACATGTAGAGTATCTTTAGCTCTAATATGAGACAAGTTTAATCCATGAATTTTTTTAGTGTCTAACACTTCTGCAACAACATTTCCATCAATTACAATAGTTCCACTCTCTCCAGCTTGTCCACCGCCTTGCGCATAAAAAGGTGTTTTATTAAGCAGTACCCAACCCTCATGAGTTTTATGAAGTGAGTCAACTCTACTAAAATCTTTCGCTAAAAGCGCTTGTATATTAGCACTACATGCAGAGTTCTCATAGCCTACAAATTCATTCTCTCCAAAACTCTCTAAAAGAGCTTTAAAATCTCCCTCGTTAGCCGCGTCTCCGCTACCTTTCCATGAAGCTTTTGAACGTTCACGTTGCTCTCTCATTAGCTCTTGAAATTTTTCAATGTCTAACTCTATGTTTTTCTCTCTCAACATATCTTGTGTTAAATCAAGTGGGAAACCAGAAGTGTCATAGAGTTTAAATGCAACCTCTCCGCTAAATAGTTTAGTAGTACGAGATAACTCATCATTAAACATTGCAATACCTTGCGCAATTGTTTTGAAAAAGTTACTCTCTTCTTGAAAAATTGTCTCTTTAATTGACTCACGCTGTTGTGTTAAATATGGGTATGCACCACTCATAGTCTGAACTAAAACATCGACTATTTTATGCATAAATGGCTCTTTAAAACCTAGTAGATATCCATGACGAATTGCACGACGTAAAATTCTTCTATTAACATAACCACGTCCCTCATTTGAAAATGTAACACCTTGAGCTAACAAAAATGAACACGTTCTAATATGGTCTGCAATTACTCTAAAAGATGAGCCACTTTTGTACTCATAAGGCTTACCAATAAGCTCACTTACACGCTCAATTATTGGCATAAAAAGTGAAGATGAGTAGTTGCTAGTAACTCCCTCTTTAATTGCCACAACACGTTCAAGTCCCATGCCCGTGTCAATAGATGGTTTTGGAAGAGGTGTTAGTGTCCCATCTTTAGAGCGTTCATACTGCATAAAAACTAAGTTCCAAATCTCTAAAAATCTATCACCCTCGCCTCCCATGTAATCCTCTTCGCCACTAAACTCTTCAGCACCTTGGTCATAGAAAATTTCACTACATGGTCCACATGGTCCAGTGTCACCCATTTGCCAAAAGTTATCTTTGTCGCCTAGACGCATAATTCTCTCAGGTGCGACATACTTTTTCCAAATTTGCTCAGCTTCATCGTCACTATCATGAACTGTTACATGTAGTTTGTCAATTGGTAACTCTAGCACCTCAGTAATAAACTCCCAAGAAAATGCAATTACCTCTTCTTTAAAGTAGTCTCCAAAACTAAAATTACCAAGCATCTCAAAAAATGTGTGATGACGCGCAGTGTAGCCAACATTCTCTAAGTCATTGTGTTTTCCACCAGCGCGAATACATGTCTGAACAGATGTAGCACGAGGGTTAGATGGAGTAGGAATTTCACCTGTAAAAATAGACTTAAAAGGGACCATTCCAGCGTTGTTAAAAAGTAGTGTTGCATCTTCTGGAACGAGTGGCGCACTTGCAACTCGTTGATGCATTTTTGATTCAAAATATTTTAGATAAGCTTCTCTAATATCCATAATTAATCCATTAAATAAAAAGTTGAGAATTATATCTAATTTATTGTACAATTCATAAAAAAGTGAGGAATTTAGGTATGAATTGTTACTATTACGTACACACAGGTCATAGAATTGGGCTAGATAGGTTTAGAAGAGCAGCAACAATAATTAGGCTACTAGATGAAGATATTACACTCTTAACATCTGATTATAGAATTGCATCAAGCGCAAAAGAGTTTGGAATAAAAAGAAGTGTAGGAATTGATGTTGTTGGTGCAATTCCACATATAGCTGATATTAATGACAAGATTATTTTCGACTCAGATGAGATAAATGAAGATTCAATAGAGGATATGGTCTCATACTTCTCTAAATTTCTAAGAGTTAGTGACAACTTAGAAGAGAGTAAACACCCAAAAGAGTCACTTTTGAACCCTTACTTAAAAGAAGATGGTGTCTGTAATGAGATTGTTGTTGATGATAAATACTTTAATAAATATAGCAAAAATATTAAAATTTCATTCTTCTTTGGTGATGATGATTATGAGAAAGTAATAGAGCAAAATTTAGAGTTTTTTGATGGATTTAATATGGATTTACTGTTAGGTTTTTACTATTTTGTTGGCTATGAAGATTCACTAGAAAAAGCTTTTTCCAATATTTATGAGTATGAAGATTATGATGAAGTAATATGTGGAAGTGAAATTTTAGTTACCTCTTCAGCTCAAGCCGTACTAGAGTCACTTGCAAGTGGTTGTAAGCCAATTTATATACAAAGAGATGATGCAATTAAAGATTTTCAAAAATACTTCAAAGAGTTAAATGTGCCTGTTATTGATGGATTTAATAAAGAAAAACTGTCATCAATTATAAGCAATATTGATAATATAAAGTATGGGAAAATAGAGCATAATAGTAACACCCTAAAGACTTTTCTAAAAAGCTCTTTAAATTTATAGTATATTAAATTACATTCAACTATAATAAGAACGAAAATTTCTCATAAGTGAGTCAATATGAATGAATCAAGAAGAGGATTCATCGGCGCAGCATTTGGTGTTGTTGCTGGTGTTGGTGCAGTTGCATCATTAGTTGCCATGAAAAAAACTTGGGATCCATTGCCTAGTGCAATGTCTGCTGGTTTTACCGTGGTAGATGTGTCTGGTTTGGAAGCAAATAAATTGGAAATCGCTGTATGGCGTGGTAAACCTATATTTATTTTAAAATATTCTGAAGATATGAAGCCGACTGATGGTCGTAACATCAAAGTTGGTGACCACTATTTTTCAGTTATGATTGGTCTTTGTACGCATCTTGGGTGTATTCCAGCGTACCGTCCTGAAAAGCATGACTTTAAGTGTGCTTGTCATGGTGGTGAGTTTACAGATGCGGGTGTTAACACTTTTGGTCCACCTCCACGTCCACTAGATATACCTCCATTTAAAATAGATGGACAGACTCTAGTTTTAGGTGAAGAAGGTCCAGAGTATAAAGCTCTAACGGCTAAAGCATAAGGGGAAGATAGATGGCAGAATTTAAAAAAGCTGACTCGTTATACGAGTGGTTTGATCAACGTTTAAATGTTACTGGTTTTACAAAAACTATGATGACTGAGTATTGGATTCCTAAGAATATTAACTTTTTATGGGCAATGGGTGTACTATTGACTGTAATGTTCGTGTTTTTATTGGTATCTGGTATCTTTTTATTAATGTACTACAAACCAGATGTTAATATGGCATTTGATAGTGTAAACTACACTATTATGCAAGAGGTGGCTTATGGATGGCTATTTAGACACATACATGCAGTTGGTGCATCAGTTGTTTTCTTAGTGATTTACATACACATGTTTACAGGTATTTACTACGGCTCATACAAGAAAGGTCGTGAGATGATCTGGCTTTCTGGTATGTTGCTTTTTGTTACTTTTAGTGCAGAGGGTTTTAGTGGATATATGCTTCCATGGGGTCAAATGAGCTACTGGGCAGCTTACGTTATTACTGAAATTTTTGGTGGAATTCCATTTATTGGTGATGAGTTAGTAGTTTGGATTCGTGGTAACTTCTACGTTGCAGATGCTACATTAACACGTTTCTTTATGTTACATGTACTACTTATTCCATTGGCAATTTTAGGTGCTATTGCATTTCACTTTTATGCTTTACGTTTTCCACATGTTAATAATGAAGATGGAGAGTTCTTTGATTATGAAGAGGAGTCTGCAAAATATTTAGAGGGTAAAAAACACCAATCTAAAGTTGTTCCTTTTTGGCCTGTATTTTTATCTAAAGACTTTATGGTTTTAGGTTTCTTTATGATTTTCTTCTTCTATTTAGTATTCTATCATTACGGTTTTGCAATGGATGCAATTAACTTTGATAAAGCAGATGGACTAAAGACACCAGCACATATCTACCCTGAGTGGTATTTCTTATGGAGTTACGAAGTTTTACGTGGTTTCTTCTTTGATATTGCAGGAATTAGTGGTAAAGACTTAGGTCTTATTGCATTTGGTATCGCAAATATTATTTTCGTAATTATGCCATGGTTAGACCGCTCGCCTGTAGTTAAACCAGCTAATCAACGTAAATACTTTGGTGTTTGGTTTTGGATTTTAATTGCTGACTTGATGGTTCTTACTCTTTATGGTAAATTACCACCAACTGGAATTAACGCATGGATTGGTTTTGCATCATCTCTTACTTTCTTAGTACTATTTGCTGTATTACCAATTATTACAATGCTTGAAGCAAGAAAAGCAGGAGGTAAATAATGAAAGAGTTAAAAATATTAGCTGTTATTGTAGCTTTAGTAGGTTTAACATATTTTGGTATTGAGCCTTATGCACATAGCGTAATGCATCCACATCCTGAAAAAGAGATTGACTACAAATTTAAAGATCTTAAAAGTGTAGATATGAGTCTTCAAGGTAATGCAGTAGAGGGTAAAAACCAGTTTGCTATGAACTGTACAGCTTGTCACTCACTTACAGCAGATGGTTACCAACCAACTATGAGTGAAAATGATGCAGCAGTTGCATTTGGAATTGTACCTCCAGATTTATCTATAGCTGGTCGTATTTATGACAAAAACTATTTAGCTAACTTTATTTTCAACCCTGTTGTTGCAAGTAATTTATCACATAAATTTCCTGAGGGTGGTTCTAAAGCTCATCCAATGCCAGCGTATAACTGGATGAGTCAACAAAACATTATGGACATTGTGAGCTACCTTGAAAAAGTTGCTCCAAAAGCTATGACTCCTGAAGAGATGGCTACAGTTGCTGCAAAAGGTGAAATGAGTATTAATGATCAAATTAAAGCTCAAAACCAATTAGTATTTGAAGCTGCTTGTGGGCGTTGTCACTCAATGGCTTACGCAGGTTTAAGCTCAACTACACCAAAAGATATCATTACAAAACAGATGGGTTCATATCCACCTGATTTATCACAATATATCAAAAGTCGTGGTCGTCACTATTTGGAGTATTTCATTAATGATCCTCAAAATATGCTACATGGAACTGCTATGCCTCGTGTTGGTTTAACTGAAGCTGCACAAAATGAAGTAATTGACTACATGGAACAAGTTGGTGATGCTAAAAAAGCTGAGCGTGAAGCATTAGGTGTAAATGTTCTTATTTACAGTGTGATTTTCGCAATATTTGCTCTTTTATGGAAACGTAAAATCTGGAGTGAGGTGCATTAAGCACCTCCTTAAATAAGGAATAATATGAAATTAGTAAAAATTGCAGTTGCTTCATTACTATTAGCTGGTTCTGTTTATGCAACTGAAACACTATCAACAAATATGAGTCAAATGGAAAATGGTTTAAACAATATTCAAAAAGGTTTTTTATATAACCAAATGAGTATGATTAAAAATGGTGTAGGTGAAATTCAAAAAGCAAACAAGCTATTTCACGACAAAAAAGCTACTGAGGTCTATTTACCTAAAAATAAACATCATATGACCAACATTGCTTTTAATGCTGCAAAACGTATTAATGATGCATCTGATGAACTTTTAATGTACATTGATGCTAAGCAGATGTCAAAAGCTCAACACGCTTACTCAGACATTATCAACGCATGTGGCGCTTGTCACTCTGTTGTTCGTGGCTGGTAATAGTTAAAATAACTATATATATTTACTCTCTTTTTAGAGAGTAAACTATTATTATGAAAAAATCAAAAAACATAATCAAATTTATCTTTCATCTTCTACTTAGGTTAACAGTTCTATTCTCTATTATAGCCCTATTTGTTTTTTTAATATGGTATGGCTTATATTCACTTCTTTATTAGTGTGAATAATCAGCTCTTAACATCACTCAGTCTGTTTAAGTAGCTGTAAAGCACTGGCAAATAGAGTAAATTTAGTACAGTTCCCCATGCTAACCCAAAACCTAATGAAACTGCCATTGGTTGAAAGATTGCTGCTTGTCCTGTAGGAAAAAACATTAGTGTAGATAGCCCTATAACAGTTGTAACGCTTGTTAATATAATAGGTCTAAATCTTCTTGATGCATTCTTGTAGGCTTCTTCAAGGCTCTTTGAGCGTTTTAAATATGTCATCATAATAATTCCATCATTAATTACAACACCTGAGAGCCCTAATATTCCTACAATAGATGGCATACTTAGATTTAGTCCTAAAAACAGATGACCTATCATGGCACCCAAAACTGAAAAAGGTATTACACTCATAACAATTAAAGTATCTCTAAATGAGTTAAACAGATATAGCATTGATAGCAGTATTAAGACTAAAGCAAAAGCAACTGCACTTAACATATCGCTTTTTAAATCTTTTTTCTTCTCATCTTCACCTTTTAAAACGACTTTTATTCCATCTTTTTCAATCTCATTTAAAAGTGGTTGAATTGAGTCAATGACTTCTGTTGATGTTATCACTTTTGAATCTACATTAGAATAGATATAAAAATTTATTTCACCATTTTCTTTAGTTAATCTCTCAAATGACTCTATAGTAATAAAATCACTTACATCACTAAGTTTAACACTTTGCCCACTCTCTAATGGAATTTGTAAATTTTTAAAGTTTTCAATTGAGTCTTTGTTGATTGACTCTACTTTAATTTCAAGCATCTCGTTGTCATCAAACGCTGTGCCTTTTTGCTTTGAAAGGTACAAATCTGACAAAAACTGACCAATATCTCCCTCGCTAAGTCCTAACTCTTCGCCATAAGGGTTTACTTTTATTTTAATCTCATCAACACCAAAAGAGGCACTATTTGCTATTGAGTTTATCCCCTTTAGCTTAGAAATTTCATCTTCAATCTTATTAATTGACTCCATTATTTTCAATGGATTATCGCTTATTAAACCAATTTTAATATCTGATTTAATAGGTCCTACTTTTCTCTCAACAACAGAAATTTCTTGTAAATTAAACCTCTTTTTATAATCATTTTGTTTTAAAAATTTACTTAACTCTTTTGAAATCTTCATAGATTTATCTTCTCTAATACGAGACTCCTCATCATAATAGAAACTCAAATATGGAGTTATAAACTTATCTACAAAGTTTTGTGCTTTTAATTTTTCTAACTCTATTGTTATGTACATAACATAAGGAAAGTTCTCACTATTTCTAGCACTATCTACTCTTGAGCCTGCAATTGAGCTAATATCTTTTATGTAGAACTCTTTTTTGTGCTTTAAAATGTCACGCTCAATCTCTTTTACAATAGCGTAAGAGTCTTCTACTTTTGTGTTTACATCTGCTTTTATTGTAATGTTTATGCTACTAGAATCAAAAGATGGAAACATCTGAAATTTTGAATTTTTAATTGCAACTGCTGTAAAAAGTGGAACTAATATTAAAAATAGTGTTAAGAAAACTCTTTTATTGTGAAGTAGTTTATGAATAATTAGCGAGTAAAATCTGTTTGCTCTCTCCCATGAAAGCGTCTTTGAGTCTCTTTTTAAAGTGTGTGCTGCATGAATTGGTAAAAAGATAAACGACTCTACAAGAGAAGCGACAATAAGTGCTGAAAATGCAATAGGAATTAGCTTCATAACTTCACCCATTGTTCCACTAATCATTAAAATAGGAATAAATGAAAATAGCGTTGTAATAGATGCAATGGTAACCGGTTTTACCATTTCAGATGCACCTTTAATTGCTGCTTCTTTTGGGCTCATACCCTCTTCAACGTGTTGTTGAATCTGTTCACTCACTACAATTGCATCATCTACCACAACACCTAATGCAATCATTACACCAACAAGTGAGATGATGTTAATAGTGTAACCAGTTAAGTAAAAATAGATAGCCGCAATAACAAATGAAGTAGGAATTCCAATGGCAATTATTATGGACATTCTAGTGTTAATTAATAGTGCAACCAACAGTGTAATTAAAATAATTCCTAATAAAATATTTGAAATTACAATATTCAATCTATCTTTTATACGCTCTGAGTTGTCATGAAGAGTAATAAAAGTAACATCGCTATACTTTTTTTGATAACTCTCAAGTAATTTATTTATTTTTTGCACAATTATCATAGCACTTCCACTCTCAGACTGTTTTACAGAGAGGTTTATTGCATTTTCGCCATTAACACTAAATAGTGTAGATGAGTCCTCATAACGCTTTGATACAGATGCCACATCTTTTAAATAGATCTGTTTATCTAACACTTTAATCTTTATATTTTGAAAATCACTCTCACTCTTTGCACCATTATATGTTGAAATATAGAAGTGTTTTTTGCTATCTTCAATCTGACCAATTGGGTAAATAAACGAAAGCGTAGCTAGTTTTTTAAGAAGTGTATTTTTATCCAATCCATATGCAGAGATTTTTTGCTCATTTAAAATTATCTCATAAAACTTATCTGATTCTCCAAAAATCTTTACTTCAGAGATATTTTGTTGAGCTTGAATAGAGGCTTTTAGCTCATCTGCTATCTCTTTTAAAGTAGAGAGTGGAACTCTATTTGAGTAGATAGATATATCAATTAAATCTCTTTTTGACTCCAACACACTTACTATAGGCTCATTCATATCCGATGGCAAGAACCTCTTTGTAAGAGAGACAGCATCTTTTACTTCATTAGCAATATTGTAACGATCACTTCCTTTTTCAAGCTCTAAAATAATTGTAAATGCACTAGGTGAAATAATTGTTGTTGTAGTATCAACACCAACAATATTTACCACTTCACTCTCAATATCTTTTACAGCCATTTTATTTAGTACATCAACACTACTTCCACTGTAACTCCCAGTAATAGATATCATATCTAACTCAAAAGATGGAAATATCTCTTTAGGTGTTTTAATGTATGAGAATATTCCAATAGAAAAAATTAGAACAAAAAGAAGATAATTGAGTCGTGAATTTTCAATGAAAAATCTTAATAATGTATTAAACAAATGAGACCTTAAAATTTGTAATGAACAATTAAAGAGCCGATATTCATTCTTACATTTTTATTGTTAATTGGCAACTCTGTTGCCTCTTGAAAAACGTATTTCAACATTACGTTTAAGCTTTTAAACTTCTTACCAACTTTAAACATATATGTCTCATTAAACTCCATAGCGTGTTGTTGCACTACAAATCCGTTCTCCATCAAAGCAAACATCCTTTTTCCAAAAAACGCTCCTGTACCTGCATGGTAACCATGATGAGCAACGTGTAGTTTTACCCCAGTTGTAAAGTAATCATCTGGAGCTACTACTTTACTCTTTGGGTTAAAGTATTTGTTAGAGTATCCAACTAAGTTTATATACTTAGCTATTAGATGAAAATCTATAGCAGCACCGTAAAGCATGTAGTGGTATTGCAAATTTAAATCACTCTGATTTACATTGAAGTCTCTGTAGTCACTAAGATACTGATTAAAACTAATTTGTACATTTTTAATGCTTCTATTTTTGTAACCAGCTCCATAAATATTACCTAAATCAGTGGGTGCTAGATTATCTAATATGTACATGTAGCTACCATTAAAGGTGTGTTTTTTGTTTAGAGTGTAGTTGTAACGACCAAACATTTTGCTCATTTTTACATTATCATTTAGTGGAGGCTTGTAGGTGTTTGCTTGTTTGTAACTGTACCAAAGTTGTAGTTTTTGGTTTGCTTTTTTCACATCAGCACCAATGCCTAACATATAAGCATTTTTTTTCTGTTTTGAGTTTTCATACTCCATATATGATGCAGATGACTTAAACAATACACTACTCACATCTTCATGGTAGTCATGAGCCATAAGTGACACTATTGCCACTAAAAGTGGTAAAACTATTTTTAACATGATTTTTGAATCCTTTGAATTGTTGAAGTTGTACTCTTGCCATCAACAAAAGTTACAAGCTTAAGCTCTTTACTAAACTCACTACCAACTACACTTTTACCCTCATAATCTCCACCTTTTACCAAAGTGTCAGGCTCTATCATTTTAATAAGTTCATAAGGGGTATCTTCACCAAATTTTACAACGTAATCAACCGCTTCTAGTGCAGCTAACAAATAAGCTCTATCATCTTCATGATTTATTGGGCGACTCTCACCTTTTAAACGTTTTACACTAGCGTCAGAGTTTAGCCCTACAATTAAAACATCGCCATAGCTTTTTGCCTCTTGCAAGTACTTTACATGTCCTACATGTAGAATGTCAAAACAGCCGTTTGTGAAGACAATTTTTTTACCACCCAATCTACATCTTTGAACAATATCCTCTATTTGTGTTACACTTTTTATGTGCATATCAGAGCTACTTTGATGAAGAGATGCTTCATACTCCTCAATCTCATCAATACTCACAGTTGCAGAGCCAATTTTACCAACAACAACTCCAGCTGCTAGGTTTGAAAAACGTGAAGCCTCATCAATGTTAAAATTTAGAGCTAGTGCGTAAGCTAGCGATGCTATGACGGTATCTCCAGCGCCTGTAACATCAAAAACCTCTTTTGCTACTGTTGGAAAGCGTTTCAGCTTCTCATCATAAACTGCAATTCCATCTTCACTTAGTGTAATTAAAGATAGCTCTAAATTGCAACTACTTTTTAGCTTTAACAGTGCATCTTGCAAAGATTTCTCATCATTAATATCAATAGCAGTAGCTTGAGATGCCTCTTTTTTGTTTGGTGTTAAAAGATACGCTCCACTATATTTAGAGTAGTCACTACCTTTAGGATCAACCAACACTTTAACACTATGCTTTTTAGCTTCACTCATTACAGCTTGAGCTAGCGATGTAGTAATAACTCCTTTTGCATAATCTGAAATAATCACTATCTCATATTTTGAGATATTTTTTTTAAATGCCTCTAACATTAACTCAACTGAACGCTCTTCAATATCATCACGAGACTCTTTGTCATATCTTAAAATCTGTTGTGAAGATGCAATAATTCTACTCTTTTTACTACTCTTTCTATTTGGTTGAACAATAAGCATGTTTGAGCTAACATCAATCTCTTTAAACATTCCTCTCAACTCTTGACCGTTGTCATCATCTCCAATAACACTTAGTACATCAACTTTTGCACCCAGTGTTATAAGGTTATTAATAACATTCCCAGCGCCACCTAAAACCCTGCTCTCACGAGAGATATCTACAACTTGAACAGGAGCTTCTGGAGAAATCCTATCACACCCTCCCCACAAGTAGTGATCAATCATCAAGTCACCAATTACTAAAATGTGTGGATTTTTGTCTCTAAAACTAGGCACTATTTAACCTCTGTTTCATAAAGACGTTTAATCTCACTAACATAAGCTTTTATTCCATCTTCTAACTCAAAGCGTGGCTCATAGCCTAACACTTTTTGTGTACTCTCAATGTTTGCTTCTGTGTGAAATTGGTAGGCTCCAACGTATGGGTTTGGAATGTATTCACATGTAAGTGATGTTCCTAAATTCTCTTGTAAAATATCTACAATGCTTTGAAAACTTCTTGCTTTTTTAGAACCAACATTAAAAACTCCACTATTTTCACTAACCATTGCTTTAACATTTGCTTGTATTATGTCTTCAATGTAGATGAAATCTCTTAAAATTTTGTCACTTCCCTCAAAAAGTTTAGGGTTTTTATCTGAAAGTATCTGGTGACCAAACTGAACAACCATAGAAGCCGTACTATTTTTAAAAAATTCACCTTTTCCATAAACGTTAAAATAGCGAAGCCCTACAATATTAATTGGTAACTCTTTTTCCATGTACTCATAGCTTAAATAGTCCATAGATAGTTTTGAAAAACCATACACATTTTGAGGATCTTCACAACCAACACTTTGTGGCGATGGAGCATTCCCATACGTTGCAGCAGATGATGCATAGACCATATTTGCTCCATGCTCAATTGCGATTTCTAGTAAATCTTTGTACGCATTTACATTTGTTTTAATCATTAAGTCTTGCTCTAGTGCAGTTGTGTCACTAATTGCCGCTTCATGAAAAATGTAGTCAAATTTGTAACTATTTTTAAGGTCTGAGAGAGCTTTAGCATCATTAATATCTCCACTAATAATCTCACCTTTAAAGCCAAGAATGTTTTTAAAGTGACCAAAACTCTTTAAATTACCATTAGAGAGTTTCTCATTACTTCTAAAACTATCAAATACAACTACCTTTGCATCAGGATGATTCTCTTGAAAGTAAAAAGCTAAATTAGAGCCAATAAACCCAGCCCCACCAGTTATTAAAATTGTTTTGTTTTTTAAATCGTTTTCTATGTATTTCATTGGTTTCCTTTATGCATGTGCTAAATCATTAAAATTTTCTATTGGAACAAGAATCTGTCTATTTACTTTTTTCTTGCCACTGTAAATGTCTGAAAATTCATTTTCTATCTGCTTTAAAACTTTTGCTTCAAAATATTGCTCACCACAATATTCACACTGTAAACAAGGCACTTTGTCTATTAGCAGATATTTATCATTATGTTTGTAAGTGTATTGAACATCAACTTTTTTAATATTTCTATTTCCACAAAAACTACAACTATTCATTATAGCTCCTTTCAAAAGGGTTTTTAAATTTTGGAGGTGTTGGGATATATGCAGTTATTATTACTACTGTGTCACTATTAGTTCCACATACAATATGAATAGGTTTACCATCATTAGTAAATCCTACTACTAAACAACTTTTACCTCTTCTGTCTTCACTGTAATTTTCTAAAATTTGACCACTAAATATTGCTTCTTCTATCTCTAAGATAGTCAAGTTATCATTTTTTCTTTCGTCATCTGCATGTTTAGAAAAAAAATAGTTATTATCTTCTACTTTTTTTCGTATAAACTTAATTGTCATGATATTTCTTTTTTTATAAAGTAGGCAATTATATCGAAAAGTTTTAAAAGAGTTGGTAAATTGTTTTGAAAGTTTTTTTGTTTGAGAGAGGTTATGTGAGGCAAAGAGCCTCACAAAAAGTAAAAGTTAAAATTAGAAATTAACTGTTACGTAAACTTGAAGACGGTTGTCTGTGTAGTTAGCTTGAGTAGCATCACCAACAACTAAACTTGACCATGAAGTGTTTACACCTTCATTACCAAATTGCATATCAGTATTAATATAAGCAACTGCTAAATCTAATGCACCAAAAGATTTATCAACACCAACAGCAAATTCTTGAACTGTATCTTTTCCAAATCTAACAGTTAAAGTATCTTGTGGATCTACTTCAATATTGTTATATTGAGCAAATACACCAAACATACCATTAACATCACTGTTAACATTTAACATCCAAGAATCAGCACCTGGCATACCAACGAAACCATAGTTCCACCATGCTTCAGTATATAATTTAGACTGTGTACCTGTTGCAGTATTTTGAATGTTTAAAACACCTTTTTTATCAGTTGAAGAGTAAGCTAATGTAGCATTTACAATATCTTTAACTTCAACACCAGCTTTTAGTGAATAAGCATTACTATCATTGTCAGCTGAATGATCAGCACCATTGTTTGTTGTTAAGTTTTGAATTTGATCAGCAGGAGTCATAGATGCATATTGACCACCAAGAACTACCATATCAATAATTTTAGCATCTGCTTGTAACCAGTATGCAGTTGCAACACGCTTAACATCATAGTACCAAGCTTGAGCAGTAACAAATGGAATTGCAGTAGTTACAGCACCAGCAGCGTAAGCACCACGACCACCAACACCATTAGCAGCATTAACAACAGCTGCACCATTTAAAGTTTGTAATACATTTAATGTATTATTGTATGATCTATATCCACTAAATGGAGTAGCACCATTACCAGCATTAGCAACAGTACCAACAGCAGCACCATTAGATTGACCAACATAAGCAGCTACTAAAGTAGTCTTAGGAATGTCTTGATTTAATAAAACTGCAGCAGTAAAGCTATTTGCAACAATATTCCAAGTTTCACTAAACGCTAATGGAGTATCTAAGTATTGACGACCAACTTTAGCAGTTGTTTTTCCAACAGTTGCAGCTAACCATGCTTCAGATAACCACCATTGTGTTGTAGTAGCACCATTTAAAGCAGCACTTGAACCAGCACCACGTTTGTTATCTGG
>JAYEGD010000078.1:0-4169 GCA_034658915.1 Campylobacterota bacterium
GTTCTGGTAAAACAACAGACGCAGAGTTAATTGCAGAAAAAAATTCAGAGCTAATTAAACACTACTCAACAGGGGATATGTTCAGAGCAGAAGTTGCAAGTGGTAGTGAACGTGGAAAAACTATTGAAAGTTATATTTCAAAAGGTAACTTAGTTCCAATAGAGATTGTCATTGAGACAATTGTAGGGGCTATTAAAAATGCTCCAACTCCAAATGTAGTGATTGATGGCTACCCAAGAAGTTCAGAGCAGATGGAAGAGCTTGATAGCTATTTGGCTAATGAGAGTAGTGTTGAGTTGGTAAGTGTTATTGAAGTAACTGTAAGTGAAGCAGTTGCTCGCGATAGAGTTTTGGGTCGCGCTCGCGGGGATGATGATAACAATGAAGTATTTAACAACCGTATGAAAGTATATACAGATCCATTAGTAGAGATTCAAAAATTTTATGAAGCTAAGAGTTTGCTAACTAAAATTAATGGTGAACGCTCTATTGAAGAGATTGTAGATGAGATGGAAGCGTTTGTAAAAACGAAAATTTAGGCTCTTACATGTACAACTTTTACGCGCTTATTATTGGGAGTGAAATTCTTAATGGTAGGCGAGAAGATATGCACTTTGAGTTTTTAAAAAAGCTTTTAAGCAGATATAACCATACGCTATTTGCTTCGTTTATTGTCAAAGATGATGTTGAACTTCTTGAAAAATCACTAGAGCTAATTAAGAGTGATTCTAAAAGCATTCTTTTTAGTTTTGGTGGTATTGGCTCTACTCCTGATGATTTGACACGTGAAATTGCATCTAAAATATTTAGGTCTTCACCTGTTGAGACTAATAAACAGTTTCTTAATGACATAATAGAGCGTTTTGGAGATAAAGCTTATCCACATCGTGTTAATATGGCAAAACTCCCACCTAGCTCTCAACTAATTAAAAATCCTATTAACAATATGTCAGGCTTTAGCATAGATGAAAGATTTTTCTTTGTCCCTGGTTTTCCAAATATGTCACACCCTATGATAACATCTGTTGTCGAAGATAAGTTCTCGACAGTTATAGAGAGTTACCGCTTAACAATATTGGCACAAACGAGTGAAGAGTCACTAATTAGTGAGATGAATAAAACAGCTCAAAATATTGAGCTATCCTCACTACCAATGTTTAAAGATAACAGACCTCTAGTAGAACTATCACTTTGTGCAAGTAGTGAAAGTGATGTAAAAGATGCAATGGAAATTTTTGTTAAAAGATTAGAAGATTTAAAAGTAAGTTATAGGTATATTTAGTAGAAAGAAGAGTCTTCTTCTTTCTACTATTTATTCAAAACTCAATATCTCTTTAGCTTGAATCATATCTTTATCTCCACGACCAGATAGGTTTACAATAATCAGTTGTCCCTCTATATTCTCTATTTTTTTCAGATACGCTACCGCATGCGCAGTTTCAAATGCTGGGATAATTCCCTCTTTTTGACTTAACCATACAAAAGCATCTAGTGCTTCTTGATCTGTTGCATTGTCATAAGTTACTGAAAAATTGTCATTATGAAAAGCGTGTTCTGGACCAATTCCTGGGTAATCTAGTCCAGCAGATATTGAGTGTGCTTCTAAAATTTGTCCATCATCATCTTGTAGTAAATAGCTCATTTGTCCATGCAGTACACCATGAGAACCTTTTTTAAGTGAACATCCATGTGCATCAGTCTCAACTCCTAATCCACCAGCTTCTATTCCTACACACTCTACACTCTCATCTTCTAAAAAGTGTTGAAACATACCAATTGCGTTACTTCCACCACCAATACAAGCTACTACTTTATCTGGAAGTCTGTTCTCTTTTTGCAAAATTTGTTCACGTGCCTCTTTGCCTATAATTGCTTGAAAATCACGAACCATTAAGGGGTATGGATGAGGACCTGCAACTGTTCCAATAATGTAAAATGTATCTCTAGCATTTGTTACCCAGTGGCGTATTGCATCATTCATAGCATCTTTTAGCGTTTTTGAGCCACTTGTTACAGCGTTTACTTTAGCCCCTAATAGCTTCATTCTAAAGACATTTAACTCTTGACGCTTAACATCTTTTTCACCCATAAAAATTTCACACTCTAAACCTAATAGCGCACATATTGTAGCAGTTGCAACACCATGTTGACCAGCACCTGTTTCAGCAATTACCTTCTTCTTACCAAGTCTTTGAGCCATTAAACCCTGCGCTATTACATTGTTTACTTTGTGAGCTCCTGTGTGGTTTAAATCTTCACGTTTAAAATAAATTTTAGCACCTAACTCTTTAGATATATTTTCAGCAAAATACAAAGGAGATGGACGACCAACGTAATCTTTTAAGTAGTAATCTACCTTTGTCCAAAACTCTTTATCAAATCTAATTTTCTCATACTCTTTTTCTAGCTCTAAAAGTGTTGGCATAAGAGTCTCAGGAACATATCGTCCACCAAAAACACCAAAATGTCCATTGCTGTTTGGATCAAATTTAGATGGTGATGGGATATACATTATTCTACTCCAATGATTTTATAGACAGGTGTGGTGCTGCTCAATTTTTGCTCACCATCTAAAAACTCTAATCCAACAATGAAACAAGCTTCTACACATATTGCACCACTTTGTCTTATTAACTCTGCTGCTGCAACTGCTGTTCCACCTGTTGCTATTAAGTCATCTATCATCAATACACGAGCATCCTCTTTTTCGCTAAATGCATCAATATGAATCTCTATCTCATCAAAGCCATACTCAAGTGAGTATTTTTGTGAAATGGTAGTTGATGGAAGTTTGCCTTTTTTTCTAATTGGAACAAAACCAACTTCTAGCATTTGAGCAAGTGCTGCACCAAAAATAAAACCTCTTGCATCAATTCCTGCAATGTAATCTAAATTATAACTCTCATACTTCTCTTTTAAGTGTTTCATTAAAATTGAGTATGCTTCAGCATTATTTAGTAGTGTTGTTATATCTTTAAACATAATTCCTGGTTTTGGAAAATCTTTTATTTCTCTAATTGAATCTTCAATTATTCTTCTATCTTCTTGTGTTAATTGCATTTTTCATCCTTATAGTAGAGCATCTATTCTTGCTTCTAAATCTTTAATTTTATTTTGTAATCTTTCACTATCAATTCTATATTTTGAGTTTCTTGTTTTTAGACTCTTTATCTCTGAGCGAAGTTTTGCCAATTCATCTGTTACAATATCGATATTACCAAGTGAGCGTTGAAGCTGTATTTGATACTTTCTAATCATAATTTCTGCTTCATTTAGAGTCAGCTTCATCATCTCATTTGATTTTTGCTCTTTCAAATTCACACTTGAAAAATAGAACATTTTTACAAATAAAAAGAGTGACAAAAGTGTCATAATACTAAGTAGAGACCATTCCCAAAACATACGCTATTCCCTGTCTAGCTTAACTCAATCTTAGCAACGCGGCACCCATGCCTACCACCCTCAAACTCTCCACTAAGCCATGAATCCACAATAGACTCCGCAACACCTTGACCTACAATTCTCTCTCCAAAACATAAGACGTTTGCATCATTGTGAGCTCTTGCCATTGAAGCACTATAAGCATCATGGCAAAGTGCTGCGCGAATTCCAACGTGTTTGTTCGCTGCAATACTCATTCCAATTCCACTTCCACAAATTAAGATACCTTGTGTGCCATCATTTACTAAAACTTCCTCGCATAGTTTGTGAGCGTAGTCAGGGTAATCTACTCTACTTTTTTCAAATGGTCCTAAGTCAATAACTTCGTGACCTTTAGCTTTGAGTAAATCAACTGTGTAATTTTTTAAATCAATTCCAGCGTGATCTGTTGCAATAAATAGTTTCATTTTTTTCCTTTTTAAGATAATAGTAATTTTAAAACAAGTTGTATAGGGTAGATAAAGACGTAATCTTTAATTGGTGTCATAAGAATTATAACAACAATAATAATTCCATAAGGCTCCGCTTTGTAGAAAAACTCTGCAATTTTATTAATTTTAAACTTCAGAGCTAAATACATTAAAAAGTGTGCTCCATCAAATTGTGGTATTGGAAGCAGGTTAAATACTGCTAATACAACGTTTATAAGAAGTAGTTTAAAGACAAAAATGTAGGTAAACAGATAGACCATTGAGTCCGCATTAGTTGGTTGTGCTAGATTTAAAAGC
>JAYEGD010000079.1:0-4111 GCA_034658915.1 Campylobacterota bacterium
AGAAGATGATACAATTTTTGCCTACAAAGTAGATAACTACTACTCTCAACCAAATGATAGAGGCATAGCATTTGATGATGAAGCACTACAAATTGATTGGAAAATAGCACACAGTGAGTTAAACCTATCTGCTAAAGATACAAAGCAACCAAAATTAAATGAGACTACTGATCTGTTTAGTAGTGATATTAACTATTATGAATAACATATTAGTTACAGGCTCAAATGGTCAATTAGGCTCTGAAATTAGAGCTTTACATGTAGAGTACAGTGATAGCTTTTTCTTTAGTGATAGAGATGAGTTGGATATTACATGTAAAGATAGCATTAACTCTTTTATTGAGAAAAACAGAATTAATGTAATAGTTAATTGTGCAGCATATACAGCTGTTGATAGTGCTGAAGAAGATAGAGATAGTGCTTACGCAGTAAACTCTAATGCAGTGAAAAATCTAGCACAAATTGCAAAAGATAAAGAGATAAAACTACTACATGTAAGTACAGATTATGTATTTGATGGTAAAAACTACAAGCCATATATTGAGAGTGATGAGACAGCTCCTAATGGTGTTTATGGTGCTAGTAAATTAGAGGGTGAAATGGCAATGCAGAGCATTAATCCTAAACATTCTATTATTATTAGAACATCTTGGGTATATTCATCTTTTGGTGCTAACTTTGTAAAAACAATGCTAAAACTTGGAAAAGATAGAGATGAGTTGGGTGTGATCTATGATCAAGTAGGAACACCAACTTATGCAAGAGATTTAGCAAGAGCTATTTTAGACATTGTTCCAAAAATTAATAGCTCAAAAGTAGAAATTTACCACTACTCAAATGAGGGAGTGCTAAGTTGGTATGACTTTGCAAAAGAGATTATGAAGATGTCAAGCACTACATGTAAAGTAAATCCTATTGAGACATATCAGTACCCAACACCAGCTACAAGACCATATTATTCACTACTAAATAAAGCTAAAGTAAAAAAAGAGTTCGATATTGAAATACCATATTGGAAAGATAGTTTAAGCGATTGTTTAAAAATTTTAGGAGAGAGAAAATAATGAGTAAAAAAACTATTTTAGTAACTGGATGTGCAGGATTTATTGGAAGTAATTTTGTTCCATATTTTTTAGATAAGTATGAAGATTACAATATTGTTAATTTAGATCTATTGACTTACGCTGGTGATTTGAAAAACTTGAGTGAGTGTGAGAGTAACCCTCGTTACAAGTTCATTAAAGGCGATATTTGTAACCGTGAATTAGTAGAGTTTATTTTTAATGAGTATGACATTAGAGGTGTTATTCACTTTGCAGCAGAGTCACATGTAGATAACTCAATTAAAAATCCAGGCGTATTTATTGAGACAAATGTAAATGGTACTTTTACGTTGGTTGATGTTGCAAAACATTACTGGATGGACTCTCCATTTAACTACAAAGATGAGTACAAAGAGTGTCGTTTTCACCACATTAGTACAGATGAAGTTTATGGAACACTAAATGAGACTGACTTGTTTACAGAGAGTACACCATACGCACCAAACTCTCCATACTCAGCATCAAAAGCGAGTAGCGATATGATAATTAGAAGTTATCAAGAGACTTATGGATTAAACACTGTAATTACAAACTGTTCAAACAATTATGGTCCAAAACAGCACGATGAGAAGTTAATACCTACTATTATTAGAAAAGCGTTAGCTGGCGAAAATATTCCAATTTATGGTGATGGTAAAAACATTAGAGATTGGCTATATGTGTTAGATCACTGTAAAGGTATTGATATTGTATATCACAGTGGATTAGAGGGCAATGTCTATAATATTGGTGGAAGAAACGAGAGAACAAATCTTCAAATAGTGGATAGAATTTGTACTATTCTTGATGAAAAAGTACCAAAAAAAGAGAGCTACAAAGAGTTAATTAGTTTTGTACAAGATAGAGCAGGGCACGATAGACGCTACGCAATTGACGCAACAAAACTAGAAAATGAACTAGGCTGGAAAGCTGATGAGAATTTTGATAGTGGAATTATTAAAACAATAGAGTGGTATTTGAATAAATATGAGTAAAATCGTTGAGATAGATAGCATTCAAAACAGTTTACTCTTCTCTATTTGTACATTAGTTACAGATATGAGTGAGTATAAAAGTATGGTTGAGTCTTGTAATAGTGCAGGATTCAGTGACGAGAATTCTGAATTTATCTATATTGACAACACAAAAAGCAATAAATATGATGGCTATAGTGGTGTTAGAGAGTTCTTAAATAGAGCAAAAGGGCAATACATAATTATTGTTCATCAAGATGTTTTATTTGAGTTTGATACTAAAGATACTCTTTTAAAGTGCATTGATGAAGTGACAAAAAAAGATGACTCATGGGCTCTTCTTGGAAATGCAGGCTATAGTGGCTTAACAAAAAAAGCGATGAGAATTAGTGACCCTTATGGTAAAGATGTTGCCATTGGCTCACTTCCTCAACAAGTATTGAGTCTGGATGAGAACTTTATTGTGGTGCGAAGTAGTGCGAATTTAGCTATTTCTAATGACATAAATGGATTTCATTTTTATGGAACAGACTTGTGTCTATTAGCTTCAATGATTGGTAGAAGTGCTTATGTTATTGATTTTCATGTTTTTCATAAAAGTGCTGGATCTTGTGGAAGTAACTTTTATGAAGTAAAAGAGCGTTTTATGCAAAGTTATACAAAGAAAAAAGCTGCACTTTTTGTGAGAACTCCATGTACAAATATGTTTTTAAGTGCTAGTAAAATACTCAATAGATGTATGAATTTCAAACTTATTTTTAGCATTAAAAAGCGTTTGGAATTTTAATGAGCCAAAAGCTTGTAACTGTTGTTTTAGCTACTTATAATGGTGAAAAGTATCTTAATGAGCAGTTAGAATCTTTGGTAAAACAGACATATAAAAACTTAGAGATTATAGTTCAAGATGACTGCTCTAGTGATAATACAATGGAAGTTTTAGAGAGTTACAAAAGCTCTTTAAATATGCAACTCTCTCAAAATAGTAAGAATCTAGGTTACATAAAAAATTTTGAGACTCTTTTGAAAAAAGCAAGCGGAGAGTACATCTGCATTTGTGATCAAGATGATATTTGGGAACATAACAAAATAGAGATTCTACTTGAAAATATTGGCAATAACTCATTAATATATTCAAACTCTGAACTGATTGATGAGAATGGAAATTCTTTGAATAAAAGACTCTCTCAAAAGCTAAAAAATAGTTTCATTAGTTCTAAGTCACCACTTAATTTTTTGTATGACAACTGTGTCTCTGCACACTCAATGATGTTTAAAAAAGATATTTTGAAATATGCACTAGAGTTTCCAAAAGTAATATATTTTGATAACTGGATAGCATGTGTGGCAGCTAGTTTAGATGGTGTGAAGTATGTAGATAAAGATTTAGTAAAGTACCGTCAGCATGAGAGCAACACTCTCTCTATTAATAAAAAAGAGTCTGCTAATGTTAAAAGTAGAGTTTTAAATAAAGTAGAGAAAAAAGAGTTTGAAGTTCAAAATACAGTAGCTAAAATAGATGAAATGTCGCAACTAAAATGTTTAAGTAAAAGCGATGAAAAGATACTAGAAGAGTTAAAAAAAGAGTATATGAAATTTGAAAATTGCTACTTTAACATTAGATTGTTTTCACTACTTTTTAAACATAAAGAGCTCTTTTTTAAAATCACTACAAGAAACAGTTTTATATTGGTAGTTAAAAAATCTATTGGTAAAAAACTATACAAGGTAGCACCATTTTTATGAGTAAAAAAATTGACGTATCATTTATAACAATTAACTACAACTCAACAACTCATACTATAGAGCTATTGGAGTCTATTTTTAAGCATACAAGCACTGATTATGAAGTTATTGTTGTAGATAACGCTTCTACATGTAATGAACTAAATATGTTAGAGCAATTTTGTAATAAATATGAGCAAGTGACAATAGTTAAAAATAGAGTTAATAGCGGTTTTGCAAGTGGTAATATGTTGGGAATTAATTACGCAAATGCAGAGTACTATTTTTTCATTAACAATGATACAAAATTGCTAAATAATTGCGCATCTATTA
>JAYEGD010000080.1:0-4093 GCA_034658915.1 Campylobacterota bacterium
CATAATTGGTAACATATTTGCAGGAACTAAAAAAACCATAGCACTTATAGTAAATATTGTAGTTAAAAGCAGAGAGTTTTCAATTCTAAAGTTTATTGGTGCATCACAATTTAAACAATTTTTTTCACTTTGATGCTGAGTATTGCCACACTGAAGACACAGGTGTAGAGATGTATTACTATCTGTTTTCATATTTGTAACCATTCAGTACCTATGAAAAAACAGTCAAAATCACTAGTGATTTGAGCTTTTCGCTGAGAACGTGTGTTTTGTTTCATAACAAGAAACAAAATAAAACCTAGTGTTAACGTAGTAAAATGGGCTTTGCTCATTTTACATGCTGAATGGTTACTCATATTTCAACCAAATATCTTGTGGATTAAACCATACAGTTGCAGCAAAAAATGTTAATAAAAAAAGCCCAAATGTAGCTATTCCATAACCTAGTTCTACTTCAAAAGAGTTATGAAGTTTAATAAGTGAGACAATAATAGCTAATAGATAGACATCTGGCGCACTCCAGTGACGAAGTTGCTCATATATTTTGTAGTACTCTTCAAAATAGAGAGCTTTTTTGTTATAAAATGATGGAGTTATCATGAGTAAAATAAGTATAAGCATAGAGATAGGAAAGACAATTACCATAAGCATTACAACAATACTTATTATCCCATAGCCATCTGCTGCTAAACTAACAACAGCTTGATGCAAATTAACACTCATAACCTCCCCTGCTCCAGAAATACTTAACAGAGGTAGTGAAATAGTAGATAGAATAAATATAATAGAAGATATGGAGACCGCGACAACATACTCTAGTGGTTGCCCACTACGATATATTACACTATGACACCTAGGACAACTGTATTGAAAATTATCCTCTATGGTATCATACTCAACAATTATGCCACAACCTTTGCAAGCAGTTTTGTTCATATTAAAGCACGACCACCATGTTTCGTCCTTGAGTTTTTGCACTATACATCGCTTTATCTGCTCTTATCATAATAGATTGTTCACTATCTGAGGGCAAAAATTGACTTACACCGAAACTACATGTAATGTGTCTCGCACCCTCAATAAAGCTATTTGCTATATGTTTACACAACTTCTCAGCAGCTAGTGTAGCATTTTCAATAGAGGTTAGTGGCATAATAATAACAAACTCTTCGCCTCCCCATCTAGCAAAAATATCTGATGTTCTAAGCATAATTTCAAAAATTTTAACAACTTGTTGTAAAACAGAGTCGCCTACTAAGTGTCCATAGTTATCATTTATTTTTTTAAAATGGTCAATATCAAAGAAAATTACTGAAAATGACTCTACATTATATCTCTCAACTCTCTGTATCTCACTTTTAAGTTCTATCTCAAATTTAGACCTATTATAAATCCCCGTTAATCTGTCCGTGACTGACATTAACTCATACTGCGTCGCTCTTGTTTTTAAAACCTTATTGACTTCTAAAAGCTCCTCTTGACTATCTTTCATTACATCTGCCCAACGCGAATAGACTCTTGCAAGAAGCTCTTCTTGAGTAATTTGTCCAATTACATCTCCATCAATACCTCTAATTATTAATCTTTTGAAATGCTTAGTTTGAATAAATTTTAAGGAGTCTAAAATAGTGGCATTGTACTCAACAGTAAGAAGTGGGGAGACCATATACTCTTTAGCTTTTTTACTCAAATCTCTATTTTCACCAAAAATTTTAATAATATCTTTTGTTGTAACTATTCCAACTGCATTTGAGTTTTCATCATTTAAAATAACACAATCATAAAGCATATTGTCCATCATAGACATTACATCATACAGTGATGTCTCTTGTGATGTAGTTTTAAGATGAGAACTAAGTAAAACTTCACTAATAGTTCTTCGCTCAAGCATAGAGTTAGGATCAATGCTAGAGATTATGTCATAGTATGAAACAAACCCACATAAGCTATTTTTGTCATCTACTACGCATAAACAACTACAATCGCTATTTATCTCTGTTATAGCATCTAAAACAGAACTCTCTTTTGGAATACTTAATAAGTTTGAGTACTTAATTTGAGCAATAGGCTTTTCAAAATCGATATTTTGTGTTTTTAATTTAATTAAATCATTTGCACTTAACAGACCATATTTTGTACTACTTTTAGATAAAACAACAATATCACGATGATTGTTTTTATACATTTTTATTACTGCTTCAGAAATTTTACTATCTTCACTTATTGTTAAAACATCTTTTGTAGCAATATCTAATATATTTTGAGATTTCATAAATAGTTATCAACCTTAATAAATTTTATTGATTATACTAAATGAATTATGAATTGGTAATTAATAATTTATGGAACAGATATTGCTTCATTATATATAATATACCAAACATGGAGGTTTGTTATGCGTGTTACATCAAGTATGTTTTACCAAGACACAATTAGAAACAACAATAATCTCAACTCTGAATTATATAATGTTACTAATAGAATCTCATCTGGAATTGACATCCGTTATGCTCAAGATGATGTTATCAAATTTGCCTCAACAATGCAGTTAGACAATGAAATGACAACACTTACACAAGCAAAAAACTCAACTCAAAGTGGTTATAAATTCAGCGCACAAACAGATACCGCATTAGGTGACATTTCAAAACTACTAGACCAATTCAAAGTAAAATTAACAGCAGCAGCAACTGATGGAAACTCATATGTTAGTATGGACGCTATTGCAAAAGAGTTGCGTGGAATTGAAGAGACTATGACAAATATTTTCAACACTTCAATAGGTGGTGAGTTTATTTTTTCAGGAACAGCGCTAGACAAAAGACCAATAAGTGATACTAAAGAGTATATGGGAAATGATGGAGACTTAAAGACATTTTCAGGCTCTAATGTACAGCAGGTCTATAATGTATCTGGAGAGAAACTCTTCTTTGGCGATGAGAATGGAGTTCAAAGAAATATCTCTACAAATATTCCACTTATTAATCAAACACTACTTCACCCAAATATTATGGAAAATGAGACTATCCCAGCTAATATGGGAGAAGAGAAGTACATAAACATAGAAGATACCATTAGAGATATGATGGGAGATAGTGACACAACAATTAACACAACAACAGCGCAACACCACTTCTACATTCAAGGAAAAAGAAGTGATGGTGAAAGCTTTAAAGATGTGATTTCAATGAGAGATGATGAGAGTGTTGAGTCTCTTTTAAATAAAATTGGTGAATCTTATGGAAACACTATTAATCAAGATGTTGTAAATGTAACCATGAACAACTGGGGACAAATTGAAATTCAGGACAAATTATCAGGTTCAAGTCAGATTGATTTCAATATGATTGCAAATACAGGCACAGCAGTTACAGACTTAAATGAGCTATTTGCTACTGGTAACAATATTAAAGAGTTTATAAATAGTGACTTCACATCAACCCCCGCACTGCACAAAACAGCAACAGTTCAAGACTATTACGACCAAAAACTATACACACTCCCTGTTAGCTTTAACCAAGTAAATGGAGTTGATGCTAAAAACACAGATTTAATTCAAAATTTTTTAAAAGATGCTAATGGCAATGCAGTAGATAGAATAGATATGAATTTTATTGTAACTGAGTCTGATGGCACAATAAATACACTAAATGGAATAAATTTAGTAGTAGATGCAACAACAACTTTTAAAGACCTTGAAGATAGCATAAAAACACAATTCGCCTCTGCTACATTAGATACAGATATAAATATTCAAATTCAAGATGGAGTGATGAAAATTTCAGACATTACATCAAGAGCAGCTGATCCAAAAACAAATAGTAGTATATATTTAGACTTAACAACTCACAATACGACACTAGGTACAAATATAGCTACAATGCATACTCCATCAAGTGCCTCTCAAGATAATAGCTATTTTGATAACAGTGGAGCTTTGGTAACGTCAAATGTTCCTCAAATAACCAGAGATGGAAATAGTTTTGCAACTGAGATGACAAAACTAAGTGAAGTAGCAACGGGGGCAAGACTACCCACACCTAATAGTAATTTAGCAGATTTAACAAACACAAACTTAAAATTAGAGGGAAAA
>JAYEGD010000081.1:0-4085 GCA_034658915.1 Campylobacterota bacterium
TATTATCTCGTCATAGCTTTTGTTATACTCTTGGCTTAAAAAGTGTATCTCTGCAGCTGTTAATGCTTTTACATGTATATGTGGATATTCATCTTTTATTTTTTTAAATATCTCTAAATACCATTTCAAACCAGTTTCAGGGTTATGAGCTGAGACGATATGAACCTCTTTTGTATCTGTTTTATCAATCTCTTTTACAATTTCTAAAATCTCTTCATGACTCATTGTATATTGATTTGGATTTTTTCTTGTTGCACTATATGCACAAAATTTACAAACATCTTTACAGACATTAGTTGGATTTATGTGTCTATTTATGTTGAAATATGTTTTATTACCATGTTTTTTTTTGCGTATTATGTCAGCTAGTTCACCTAGTTCAAATAGTTCCATATCGTAAAGTTTTAGGGCTTCTTCTTCTGTTAATCTTTGTGAATTTTCTACTTTTGCACGAATTTTGTTCATATCAACTCTTTAAATTTTTCGATATTATAATATAATGTTCAAAAAATAGAGATGGATATATGCAATTAGAAATTCAAATTGAAGATTTAATAGAAAAACAAGCCTCAGATTTTGAAATTTCAAAACTGTTTAAGAGTTATATAAATGAGTATTTAAGCTCATTAGATGATATTTTTGTAAATAATCAAGGAAAAGATTTTTTAGTTAAACACACTAAGTCACTTGATTCAATCATATCTATTATGTATAAAACAGTTACTCGTAAAATGTTTGGAAATTATCTTCCTATGAAAAGCTCTATTCCAATTGCAATTATTGCACTTGGAAGTTATGGACGTGAGCAGTTGTGTGTCCATAGTGATATTGATTTAATGATTGTCCATCAAGATATTGACGCATACAATACATCTGCTATTATTGAAAAACTTCTATACCTTGCTTGGGATGCTGGATTAAAGCTAGGTCATAGAGTTCATAGCGTAAATGATTTGTTTAAATCATCCCGTGATGACATAACGATTAAGAGTGCATTTTTAGAGTCAAGGTTTATTGCTGGTAGCCATTTTACTTGGACTGAAGTAGAGCAGCAATTAAATAGAATTAGACATGATAACCCAAAAGAGTTTATATTAGCAAAAATCGATGAATCAAATATTCGAAGAAAAAAGCACCCCATATCTATGCAACCAAACTTAAAAGAGAGTATAGGAGGGCTTCGTGATTCTCAAGTACTATTTTGGATAGCAAAAACAAAATATAATATTAAAACTCTTAAAGATTTAATTGGTACTTTGTTTAGTGATCAAGAGTATAGAGAGTATCGTGTTAGTTTAGAGCTTCTATTTCGTGCAAGAAGTGCATTACATGTACTAACATCAAAACAACAAGATACTCTGATTTTAGAGTACATTCCACAAGTTGCAAAAATGTTAGGGTATGACAACTACATTAGGTTTGCAAAAGATATTATTCAAAGTGGGTGGAGAATTAATAACTTTTCACAAATATTTATTAAAAAAGTGTTGAGAAGCTATCTTTATGATAATTCAAATATAAAACAATTAAGAAATTCTAGAGTTCAAAAAGGTATCTATTTATGCAATGATACTCTTTTTGCCTCTTACAATGTTGAGCCATTCAAAATTAATGATCTGCTTTCACTTCTTGTGAGCCTTGAAGACAGAGATATAAATTTTGATGGAAGTTTTTTAAGAGTAGTCACATACGCGAGCATTTACCATCCATTTAAAGCTAAAACTTACTCTTTTATAAAACAGATATTCAGTAAAAAAGATAGCTATCAATTTTTTCAACTCTTTTATGATTGTGGAATTTTACATGAAATTTTTGGTGCATTTAAAAAAGTAAAATATCTTCCACAATTTGATGGTTATCATCAATATAGTGTTGATATTCACTCTATTAAATGTGTTGAAGCACTTGAAAATATAAAAGACCCTTACATTAATGAGTTGTATAACAGTTTAAAAGATGATGAGAAGATAGTCTTAAAAATTGTTACGCTATATCACGATAGCGGCAAGGGAAGAAAACAAGACCACAGTGAAATTGGTGCAAAATTAGTTGCTCCATTTTTAAGAGAGTTTAAATTTAAAGAGGATTTAATACAGAGGGCTGAGACACTTGTTAAGCACCATATTTTAATGAGCTCTATCGCTTTTAATGAAAATATCTATAGTGAAAAGACAATATATAAGTTTATGTCAAGAGTTAAAACTCAAAAGAATCTCACACTTCTCTATATTTTAACCTATGCAGATATTAATGGTGTTGGTGGAAGCGTCTATAACTCATTTAATGCTAATTTACTTAGACAACTTTATGACATCTCAAAACAAGCCTCTAATGATGTGCAACGAATCTCAGATGCATCCAAGCGTGTTAAAATCGAGAAACGTCTTCAAAATGGAGATGACTTTTTAAAATTGCCTAGAACACTTCAAAAGAAGATTTTACAAATTGAATCAAACCTCTTTTTCTTCTCTCATAAGTTAGATGAAATTATTCATGTTGCATCATTAGCAAAAAGTGTAACAACATACAACTACTCATACAAAATTGAAAATGGTTTCCATATAAGCATTATAAAAAGAGTTGATTTAAATATTGGCTACTTAATTGGTAAGCTGAACTTTTTAAATATAGTCTCAATGCAAATATATACACTCTTTGATGGGCTAAAATATTTTAAACTAGAGTTTATTGAGGAGCCAAGCAGAGATATTTTATCTAATATTGAAGAGATAATTGATGACTCTTTCGATATGAGTAAAAAAGTTGTAATAAAAAAACCAAATATAGAGAGCAAAAATATATATCTAGATTACGAACACTCTAAAGATTATGCTAATTTTAGTGTTAATACAACAAATCAAAATGGACTTTTAGCATACATTTTACTAGTAATTGATAATTATAGTGTTAATATTGCAACTGCAAAAATATTTACAACAAAAACAAGAGCAAAAGATACATTTTTAATAGAAAAAAACACAAATGTTAGAGACAATATGCAAAAAGTAGTAAAAGAGCTAGTAAATCAAGGATAGTATATGTGTGGAATAGTAGGTTATTTAGGTGAAAATAGTGTTAAAGATATTTTAATAGATGGACTAAGAGAGCTTGAGTATAGAGGTTATGACTCTGCTGGTATTGCAGTGTTAAACCATGATGATATAGCTGTATATAAAGCAGTTGGAAAACTTGTAAATCTTGAGCAAAAAGCAAAATCTTATGTAAGCAGTGGTTACTGTGCAGGAATTGGACATACAAGATGGGCTACTCATGGGAAACCAACTGAGCTTAATGCTCATCCGCACTTAGGTAAATTCTCTTATGTTGTTCATAATGGAATTATTGAAAACTACCAAGAGCTAAAAACAGAACTTCAAGACAAAGGTGTAGAGTTTTTAAGTCAAACAGATACTGAAGTTATTGTACATCTTTTTGAACAAGAGCTAAAAACAAACAGTAATAGTTTTGAAGCTTTTAAAGCAACACTATCAAAACTTCAAGGAGCTTACGCAGTTTTATTAATTAGTACGGCGCAAGATAAGACAATTTACTATGCAAAACATGGTTCACCTATGATTTTAGGAAAAAATGGAGAGCATGAAAAGTTCTTTGCATCATCTGATACTGCACTTATTGGATACTGCAAAGATGCAATCTATCTTGAAGATGGAGACTATGGTTATGTTGATGCTAATAGTATAAAGCTTTTTAATGCCAATACAGATAGAGAGCTTAGCTTTACGCAACTCCCAGAGAGTAAAATTTCAGCACAAAAAGATGGCTATAGATTTTTTATGGAAAAAGAGATTTATGAGCAAAGCGATGTAATAAGTGATACTCTTCTAGGAAGAGTAAAAGATAGTGAAATATATTTTGAAGAGCTTGAAGAGAACTTTTTTGATGAAGTTAATGAAATTATCACCTGTGCATGTGGAACCTCTTACCACTCTGCTCTTGCTGCATCTTACCTCTTTGAAAGATACTCAAAAATTAGATGTAGAGTAGAAATTGGTAGTGAATTTAGATACAAAGAGCCACTTTTAAATAAAAACTCACTATTTATTACAATTTCACAAAGTGGTGAG
>JAYEGD010000082.1:0-4080 GCA_034658915.1 Campylobacterota bacterium
AAATGAGAAGCTACAATCTGCTTCGTTAAAACCTCTTGAGGCACAATAAGTGCAACTGCGAGATTTTGCCTCACAGCTTATAGCTTCTCTTTTCATTGAATATGTCATCTATTATGGTCAGGCACTTTGCATTATACAAAAATAAATTTTATTTATACTTTAAAATCATTTAACGACTCTTTATGCATTTTTAAATAGATATTTTCATTACAATTTGCTACATATTTATATATATCTATACCACTATTTGTTCCAAATTTAATTAAATCTTTCTCTATAATTTTGAGAAACTCTTTTGTGTTTTCAAATTTAGTATTGAAATTTTCAAATCTATCATGATAAAATGAGCTATTTATTGAGTTTGATGTTGCTAGTAAATCTCCTGTTTCTCCTGTTCCGTGGCAAGAAGTATCTACAATAACATCTTCGTAGTATGGGGACATTGGGTAGATTTGACATGCAGGTGGACGTGACTCGTAGATGGAGCAACAACTATTTATGTAGTATTTACATGTAGAGTCATCTTTAGCAAGAAGCATTAAAGCTCTTAGCTCGTTGTTTAAGTAGGCAAATACGATTGGAAACTTCTCATGCACCTCATTAAAGTCATCTAAAATAAGAGGACTAAACTTAAATCTACTTCCATCGCAACAGTGGTTTTCACAGCCACTACAACCTTTGAAGAAAATCTTATCTATGTGTGTAATACTAATATATGGATTCATTTTGGTATAATAACATATGGATATAAAAGATAGATTATTAGAACATAAAATTGTATTAAATGATGTTGTATTTGAGAATATTAAAATATATAAAGAGCATCTTTTTAAGTGGAATAAGACACACAATTTAACTGGTGTCAAAAATGAGAGTCAGCTTGATGACTTTATTGTAGATTCCTTAATTCCAATATCATTTTTACCAAAAGTAAAAAATATTTTAGATATTGGAACAGGTGCTGGTTTTCCTGGTCTTATTTTGGCTATGGCTATGCACAACACAGAGTTCACTTTAGTAGAGCCGATGTCAAAAAGAGCATCGTTTTTACAGTTTATTAAAGCAACTCTAAAACTTGATAACGTGAGTGTAAAAAACAAAAGAGTAGAAGAGTTAGAACCTGAACTTTTTGAACTTGTAACTTCAAGAGCCGTTACTCAAACACAGATGTTAATGAGCCTTAGTGAGCCATTTTTGAGTAAAGGTTCTATTTTGCTTTTTTACAAAGGTGAGAAAGTTTACGAAGAGATAGATGAGTCTTTGAATTGTCGAATTATTCAAGCTAAAAATAGACACTATTTATTAATAGAGGTATAAAATGATATTAAAACTTTTACTTTTAGGCGCAGTGATTTACGGTGCCTATTTTTTCTTTTTCAAAAAAAAGAGTGTTTCAAATGGTGTTAATACATCTAAAGGGGAATCTTCATCAATGGTAGAGTGTAAAGAGTGTTCTACATTTGTCTCTATTGATGAGGCAATTATTAGCAATGGTGAGTATTACTGTAGTGATGAATGTGTGAGGGTATCATAATGTTAATTTTTGGTCACCCTTTTATTGAGTCAAAAAAGTTTTACCACGTGCAAGAAATTAAAGCAATAGATAGAACACCATCAAACAGCACCATTTTAATAGATTTTGATGAGTCTCATTTAGATATTATTCAATTTGCTATTAAAAATGGAGTTGATTTTGCATTAGAGGTTAAGACAATATTGGAAGTTATTTATGCTTCATCATTGGGAGCTAAATATATTTTAGTTCATGATGACATCTCAATAGACTCTCAAAAAATTGCTACTGAGTATCTTTTTGATGCAAAAATATTAGTTAGAATAGATAAAGATGAAGAGATAGAAAAGTTGGCATTTAGAAGCATTGATGGCGTTATTTTTGCAGACGCAATTATTAAAACAGTAGTACAAGAAGGATAAAAATGGAAAACTTGAAAAACCCAGAACTATATAATAATAGAGAACTATCTTGGTTACAATTTAACACAAGAGTTCTAAAACAAGCACAAGACAAAAGCTTACCACTTTTAGAGAGGCTGAAATTTTTAGCTATTTATGGAACAAATTTAGATGAATTTTATATGATTCGTGTAGCTGGGCTAAAAAAGCTTTATAGTGCAGGTGTAATTGTCTCAGGTGCAGATAGACTTACACCATTTCAACAACTAACAGAGATTAGACACTACCTTCACCAAGAGTTGCAAGTTTTAGAGTTTTGTATGAATGAGATTTTTAAATCTCTTAGTGATGAGGGGTTGAGTGTTAAAAGCTATAGTGAATTAAACAAAAAACAAAAAGATGATTGTAGCAAGTTTTTTGATAGTAATATTTACCCAGTAATTTTACCAATTGCAATTGACTCTACGCACCCATTTCCTCATTTGAATAATCTATCATTTGGAATTATTGTGCATCTTCAAGACATAGATGACAGTAGTGTTATGCGTCATGGTATTGTAAGAGTTCCTCGAGTATTGCCAAGATTTTTAGAGATAGAAGATGGACAATATGTAACAATAGAGAGTGTAGTAGCTGAACATATTACAGACCTTTTCCCAGGCTATAGCCTACTTAAGTATGCATCATTTAGAGTTACAAGAAATGCAGACATTGCTATTGAAGAAGAGGAGGCAGATGACTTTATGGAGATTTTGGAAGAGGGTCTAAAACTTCGTAAAAAAGGTGAACTTGTAAGATTAGAGCTAGGCTCAAGAGCTGATGATGACTTAATTGAATTTTTTAATCATCATACAAATATAGATGCACAAGATATTTTTCAATATCACACTTTTTTAAATCTTGCTTCACTGTGGCAAATTGTAGGAAACAAGAAGTTTGCACACCTAACATCACCATCTTTTAAGCCAAAAACTATTCCACCGCTTAATAGCGATGAGCCAATTTATGATATTTTAGATAAACAAGATATTGTACTTTACCACCCTTATGAAAGCTTTGAGCCAGTTGTAAAATTTATTCAAACTGCATCAAAAGACCCTAATGTTGTTGCAATTAAAATGACATTATATCGCTCAGGTGTTAATTCTCCAATTGTTCAAGCTCTTATGAATGCCTCTGAAAGTGGTAAACAAGTAACTGTTATGGTTGAGCTAAAAGCCCGTTTTGATGAAGAGAATAACCTACACTGGGCAAAAGCATTAGAGAGTTCAGGTGCACATGTAATATATGGTGTTAAGGGTCTAAAAGTTCATGCAAAAGCAGCTCTTGTTACTAGAAAAGTCGATGGAAAGCTAAAACAGTATGCTCATTTAGGTACAGGAAACTACAACCCATCAACTGCAAAAATATATACTGACTTTAGCTACATGACTGCAAATGAAGAGATTACAAACGATTTAACAAGGTTTTTTCACTTCTTAACAGGATTTAGTAAAAAAGGTAAACTAAATAAACTCTACATGTCACCATCGCAACTTAAACCAAAAATGTTATCTCTTATTGCAAATGAAGCAAGCAAGGGTAAAGAGGGGGAGATTATTGCTAAGGTAAACTCTTTAGTTGATGAGGATGTTGTAAGAGCTCTCTACAAAGCTTCACAAAAAGGTGTTAAAATAGAGTTGATTGTTAGAGGAATTTGTGCATTAAAACCTGGTATTAAAGGTGTTAGTGACAATATTCGTGTAATCTCTGTTATTGGAAAATATCTTGAGCATCCAAGAGTTTTTTACTTCAAGCATAATGCTCCAAATATTTTCATCTCATCAGCAGATTGGATGACTAGAAATTTAGTTCGTAGAATTGAGCTTTTAACAGCTATTGAAGATGAAGACTTATCTCAAAAAATTCTTCAAATTTTACAACTTCAATGTAGTGATAATGTATTAGCACATGAATTACAAAGTGATGGAAGCTATGTAAAAGTAAAACCTACTGGAGATGATATATTAATTAATTCACAAGAGTTAATTGAAAAACATGTGGAAAAAATCTCTAAAGCAACAAAAAAAGAGACTGCAACAAAAGTTCAAAGCTTAGCTGCAAGACTATTTAAAGATAGCTAATTATGATAATGAAATTTAAAGAGTATGAGCCAAAAATAGGTAA
>JAYEGD010000083.1:0-4065 GCA_034658915.1 Campylobacterota bacterium
CTAAAGCTTAACTATAGAACAACAGATGAAATTAGAAAATGGTCTATAGCACTGTTAAGTGGTGAGCATATAGATGATATGGATGATGGTGCAGATAATAACATTGACTATAAGTCTTTATACCATGGACCTAAACCTCTTGTAAAAGGTTTTGAGAGTTACGATAGTGAAGTTGAGTTTATTAACGGCTATATAAAAGATTTAAAAAAAGAAGATGAAAATAGTAGAATTTGCGTAGTTGCTAGAACACAAAAAATTATAGATAGCTATAGTAGTTATTTTACAGATAAAAATATCAAGACCGTCAAAATATCGCGTAATACTAAAGATAATATATCTAATAATGGTATTAGGCTTGCAACTATGCATAGAGTTAAAGGTTTAGATTTTGATCATGTAATAATCGCAAGTATGAATGATGGTATTGTACCTTTTGATATAGGAGAAAAATCAGATGAAAAACAGATAGAAGATGAAAAACTATTGAAAGAAAAGTCTATTATATTTGTTGCAGCTACTAGGGCTAAAAAATCTTTGCTTATTACATACTATGGGAATAAGTCTAAATTATTAAATTAGTATAAACATTAATTACCTTGTATTTAATTATATTAAATATATTTTATTATAACTTATTGTATAATAGTTTATTAAATTAATTCACAAGGTCATTAAATGGTTATTATTGTATATAATGAAAAAGGTGGTGTTGGTAAAACTATGATAGCCACACAGTTTGCACTACATTTTGATGCAACAATTATTGAGATGGATCCCTATGGTGTTTTAACACAAACACTAAATGATGACATAGTTTACAAAGTGCCATTAAATGAAAAAGCACCTGTAATTAAAGATGGTGATGCTATTTTTGATTTTGGTGGTTTTGATGATGCTAGACTTGATGATGTAGCCTCTTTTGCTGATTTAATCATTATTCCATTTAATCCTACTATAAACGCACTCGGTACAACACTTAAAAGCTATATCCGTGCATCTAAGTTGAATTTACCAATATTATTTGTTGTTAATGCAACTTTAAATGATAATGATGCCAATGATGCAATTGATTATTTGAAAGAAAACATACAAGATGAATTTGAAGTATTTGTAATACCTCATACAAGAGCTCTTCAAACAGCTGAAAATGAAGGTGTAAGTGTAATTGAGTTATCACAACAAGGTGGACTAAAAAAACATACCTATAAAAAAGTAGGACAAATTTTTACAGAACTTATGAATAAAATTAGCGAGTATAAATAATGGCAAAAGCAAAATTTGATAAATTAAACAACCAAACAACAACATCTAATGACACACAAACGCACGCCTCTTTACAACAAACAAAAAAAGCAGGACGTCCAAAAGGCTCAACTACCAAAAAAGAGCAATCTAATGAGTCTATCACTATAGCAATAACACCATCTCAAAAAAGAGCACTAGAGAGTTATGCAGAAAATGAGTTTAGATCTGTTGGAAGTGTAATAAAAATGTTGCTAATTCAAAATGGTATAATTGAAAAAAATAGCTAATCTGTGGAAGTAAAATATGAGTAAAACAAATTTACAATATTTTAAAAGATTATGACGAGTTTGTAATTGTATCATCAGATAGTGACTTCATAGATATTGGTAAAAAGATTCTATCTAATAATAAAAAGCTTATCTGGATTGTTCATAATGCCAATAAAAAAAGAGTGATGATGAAGATGGATATATCTAATAAAAATCTAAAAATTATCACTCTTGGTCAAGATGTTTTATAAGATTATAGCATTAAAGATTATTTTGGAGTATTTTGTTTTTTTAACAAATCAACAGCAGTTTTTAATAAATCTTTCATAGTATCAAGACGTTTTTCAATACTCTCAAGGCGATTAGCGTTTTTAAAAGCTGATTCATCAATTTTATCATTTAAGAATTGATGAGTGGCTTGTAGATGTATAATAATATCATCTTCACGCTCAAGTATTAAAGAAGCTTTAACTCTTGGGATATATTCTTCATAACCATTGTCTATTTTTTTATCCATTTTAATTTTAACTCCTTAAATTGATTGTTAACATCTATGAGGCACTAATTTTCATCTTTTTCATAGTAGTGCTTACCTACAGCTAAAGTTACAGCCAATATTGCAACTAATCCAAAAACTATATTTGACTCCATCTACTAATCTTTACTACAACTATCAGCACGTATTAAAAGATCATCTTTTAAAAAATAGTATCCCTCTACGCTCCAACTGCTTTTTTTAGACACTTTGTATGTAAAATCATTAACTTTACATATAAGAGCATTACCACTTTTAAAATCTTCAATATTATTCTCAGTAATACTCTTTTGATTAAATGGTAGATAGATATTCATTGCTACTAAAATTAACATACTCACAATTATAAGCGAGTTGTTTCTCTTATCTTTTGAATCATATAGTAATAGAAGTACAAATACCAATATCACACTCGGAACTACTTCAGAGCTATTTACAAATTCAAACATAATCATAAAGCCTCATAAAAAATTAACAGATGATACTATCTCATTATGAATACGTCATTTCGTTTTATTGGAGCAGTAGTTATTTAAAACGAAACAATGTCTTCACATGGTTGCTTTAAAATATAAATTGAAACAGTTTAAAAGGAAGCTCATGCAAACAGTTATAGATTATAAAGATGAAGCAGCAGTTGCAGGAATTATTGCAACAATAGTATTTGTAATAGTATTTGCATTAGCTGAACCACTGATAGATTTATACTGCTCAGTAAGAGAGTTAGTGATTTTATATATAACAGATATAAGAGTAGCTGTATTTGCTCTTAGTATTATAGGACCTCTTTTAATAGTGTTTGAGCTAATAATGATGTATAAAAGAGATAAACGTCTAGCCTTTGTAGCATTTATATCTATGCATATTATAGATTATTTTTTAAACGAGAACTCGAATAAGCTTGTATTGTTTATTTCAGCACTTTTAAAAAATATCTTCAATTATCTCTTTGCAAGTGTGAGCTAGATAAAAACTATTTCAAAAAACAATAAAAGGAAAATATTATGTTAGAGATAATGCAGTTTATATTCAGTAGCTTTTGGATTTGGCTAGGGACACTTTTTTTAATCTCTGTACCATTTCATCTGTGTAAAAAAATATTTGAAATTAAAATTTGATATAAACATCACATGAAAAAAATGATTAGAAAACCTATCCATCCTGGAGTGTTTTTAAAAGAGTTTATGAGTGTTTATAACCTTAATCAAAAACAGACTGCTCAACTTACATGCGTTAGTGCAAAAACTATCAGTGATATAGTTAATGAAAAAAGAGGAGTAAATACTTTAAATGCATCGAAGTTCTCAAAACTGTTTGGTACGTGTAATGAGTTTTGGTTAAATTCAAGTATGAAATATGATTTGTGGGTGAAGTCTAATAAATCAGCATCAAAAGAGTAGATTTTACAAAGAGGTATAAATGAGTATTGAAATTATGAATAAAAAATCAAATATTATTAAAGATATAGATATCTTTCAAACATCACTGTTTGTCTCAAAAAGATTATCCAGTGGTGCTATTGAAGCATATTATTCTCAAAAAGAGTGCAATCAACACCATGATAGATTCTTTGAAATAAATAGCAGTGCATTATTAAATGATGAACTTCTAATAATTGATACACACACATATAAAGTTGAAAATAAATTTACAGTTTGTGCAAAAAATGAAGATGTTGCAAAAGCTATCTACTATCTCACTTTCCTCACACCAAATTCCTAAACTAAATAATTAAAAAACTCCTAAAAATAGGTGTTGTTTCTATTCTAAACATATTCACCATCAACAAGAGAACACTTTTTGCTGAAAGATAGTAAAAAAACATAGGTAAAATAATTGCAATACAGTGGAAAAATAGTAGATCACCTAGGTTTGGTGGCAGGGATGATTAGATGAATTAGGAATTGTAGAGAGTATTGATAGTGCTATTGAACAAAATAGAGAAAAACGTCATGTCAGTATTGGTGAATGCGTAAAAGCTATGATTATTAACGGGTTAGGATTTACAGGAAAACC
>JAYEGD010000084.1:0-4062 GCA_034658915.1 Campylobacterota bacterium
AGAGAGTTCTCATTTTCATCAAGTGCCTCAAGTCTGCTCTCCTTTAACTCTTTTGCTAACTTTTCATTAAACTTCATCTTTTAATCCCTTTTTAGACTCTTCAAACTCTTCTACCCATTTTTCAACATTATTTTCAAGTACTTCTTTTTTAGGTAAATATAGTTGATATTCAGAAGCATAAACATTACTTTCTTTTGGCAAACTCAATTCCACAACAGTATGATTTTTATTTGGAGTTAATAAAATACCTATCGTTGGATTTTCATCTTCATTTTTTTCATACCTATCATAATAGTTTACATACATTTGAAGTTGCCCTATATCTTGATGGGTCATTTTATCAGTCTTTAGTTCTACCACAACAAAACATTTTAGAAGTCGGTTATAAAACACCAAATCTACAAAAAACTCATCATCTTCAAGCAAAAGCCTTTTTTGTCTAGCAACAAAAGTAAATCCATTTCCAAGCTCAAGAAGAAACTCTTGTATGTGTTCTAAAAGTGCCGATTCTAACTCTTTTTCATAGTAATGAGATTTTTGTTCAAGTCCTAAAAACTCAAGATACATAGGGTCTTTTATGATTTCATTAGCAGTTGTTGGTATCTTCTCTTCTCTAGCAACAGCCATAACACTATCTTTGTCGCTACTCAAAAGTAACCTTTCATAAAGTTGAGAATTTATTTGTCTCTCTAGCTCTCTACCATTCCAACTATTTTTAAGAGTCTCTAGTTCGTAGTATTCTCTTTTTTCTTTATCTGAAATGGCAATAAGAGTACGGTATTGGAACCAATTGAATTGTGACCGCAGTGCGGACACTATTGGATATTCTCTATAAAACTGCCTACTTCTTGCAAGTTGTCGCGAAGAAAATCCAGAACCAAACAGAGGTTCTAACTCTTTTGCAAGATTTTTTATAAGAGATGAGCCATAATCGGCTCTATGTTTACCACCTTGTTCTTCATTAAATATTCTCTCACCTAGTTTCCAATACATCTGTACACGATAAAACTCTACACTTCTTACTGCTTTGCTCCGAGATGAGTCTATAATATTTTTTATATCTGAGACAAACGATGATGCTATGAATGTTTCTTTTGTATTTGTATCACTCATTGAACATCAACCTTTTAAACTCTTGCTCTATTAACTTAACTTTAAAATAGTCTTCATCTTTTCTAAGGTTATCAAGATTATTATCGCCATTTACATAGATAGTGTCAAATTCTCTATCATATACAGACCAGTCCATTTTTTTGAAGAACTCATTACTCATTCTTGCCTCTTGATACTTTATTTATTTTATTGTAGAATATTTTGAGTGATATTAAGTAAAATTTATACTATTATCCTTAAAATAATTAATTAATCACACTTAAAAACTGTTCACCATACTGCTCATATTTTTTCTCTCCAACTCCATTTACTTTTAGCATTGATACTTTGTCAAATGGCTTATCGCTAGCTAAGTGTTTCAGTGTTTTGTCACTAAAAATAATGTACGCTGGGACTGCATTTTGTTTTGCTATATCTGAGCGTTTCTCTCTAAGTTTTTCAAAAAGTAGCTCATCATAGTCTAAGTTTTCAACTCTTTTAACCACTTTTTCTTTTACATGTACTTCTAATCTTGATGCTTTTATCTCAACTGTTTTTTTACTTTTTAAAATATCGACTGCATCATTTGTCAGTTTCAGTGCGCTAAACTCTCCAATAAAAACTATTTTCAACTCTAGTAGTCGCTCCAAAATAATAAACCACTCTTTTTTACTAAAGTGTTTACCAATCCCATAGACGGAGAGTTTGTCTGCACCATTACCTAAAAGCTTTTGCTCTTTTGAACCTCTTAAAATATCTACAATATAATTTTTTCCAAAATTTTGACCACTTTTGTAGATAGTACTTAGAAGCATTTGAGCCTCTTTTGTAATATCTTCTCTAACTACATCTACTTGCAAACAGTTGTCACATCTATCTTTACACTCATCTAAAGTGTCATCAAAATAGTTAGCTAATTGCTGATGAAAACAGACCTCACTTGTTGCAAAGGAGTATATTTTATCTATTTTTTTATTTAAATGTTCTTTGTAACTACTATTGGCTATCTCTTCTAAAAAATGTTTGTGTTGCACAGTGTCACCTGCATTAAATAGTAACAACACCTCGCTATCTTCACCATCACGCCCTGCTCGTCCTATCTCTTGGTAGTAGTTCTCTTGCGATTTTGGCAGTGACATATGCACAACAAAACGGATGTCACTTTTGTCAATTCCCATTCCAAAAGCGATAGTTGCTACCATAATATTTGCTTTATCATTTACAAAATCTTTGAAGTTTTGCTCTCTAGTGGCTTGTGGAAGACCTGCGTGGTAACTAAGTGCGCTGTAGCCTTTAGAGTTTAAAAACTCACTCATAGCTTCCACTTTTTTTCTCGAACTCATATAGATAATTCCACTCTCATTTGCATGCCTACTTAAAAAATCTTCCAACTGAGAATAGCCATTAGATATACGTCTAAGAGCAGAGATAAAGATATTTTTACGAAAAATTTTACCCTTTAAAACTAAAGGATTATTGAGATGAAGAAGCTCAACTATATCTTGTGTCACACTATTTGTAGAAGTTGCTGTAAATGCACAGATGCTAGTGTGTGGAAAGTTAGCTCTTAGAGATCCCAACGCTCTGTAGTCATCTCTAAACTCATGTCCCCATTGAGAGATACAGTGAGCCTCATCTATTACAAAAAAATTAATATCTAAGTGTCTTAAAAGCTCTAGTGTAGATTGTGTATTTAGACGCTCAGGAGAGAGGTAAAGAAACTTCAGTTCGCCCTCTCGAAGCTTTCTTAAAACCTCACGAATTTCATCTTGAGATTGAGCAGAGCTTAGCATATCTGCTTTAATATTTTGAGCTTGAAGAGCATAAACTTGATCTTGCATAAGAGCAATTAATGGAGAAATAACTACGCTTACACCTTTAGAAATTAGTGTTGGAAGTTGAAAAACAAGCGACTTTCCTCCACCAGTTGGCAAAATCATCAACAAATCTTGCTTATTTAAAATTGCATCAACACCCTCTTCTTGCAAAGCTCTAAAGCTGTTATGACCAAAGGTATCTTTTAAAACACTATATTTAATATCTTCCAAATTCACTCTTTATCTTAATTTTTGTCATTAACTTTGTTTAAAAAGGTTTGGGTACCTAATTAAGCGTAATGCATAATTATACTATGTTTAATTCTTCAAAATCCATTGTATGATGAATCTCTATTCCTAGCCCAATATTGACAATATTTATGAAATTTTCTTTTGAGTAATTACCTGAATTATTTCTATAATCATTTTCTATAGTATCTAGTTTTGATATTAAACAAATAGCTTGATATGATTTATCTATCACACTTGTTTTATTCTTTGAGTGAGCTCTATAAAAATGTTGGTTTGGAGTTATTGCAATGATATTTTCTGGAATATCAGCTAATTCTGGGAATTGTGATGATAAAAATATATGATGAGCTTGTGTAGCAGGATAAGCATCAAATCTATGTATTTCACTATTTTTATGAATTGCTTTTACGAATCGTTTTGTCTTTTCTATATGATATTTATAAGATTTAATATTATCGATATTTTCATTTACAAAGATATTATTAAATGTCTCTCGTGTCATAGATTTATCTTTTGTAATATCTCTCCAATTTACTCTATTGTATAGCAAATCATTGTAATTTATTTCAGCTATATCACCTAACGTACTACCAAGTTTTTTATATTTAAAACATAAAGTATTTAACAGTGGATTAAAAATTCTAATAGGTTCAAGTTCTTTATTAATTGGAGTGTTTTGTATAATAAAATCTACATATTTAGTTCTTAATTCATAAAGTGAATTTTTATCTTGTATCTTAAAAAAGCTATCGAAATATTTCCATATATCACTATCTTTTAAAACCTTTTCAAGATATATTGTTAGATAATAATAAGCATTTCTATCTCGTAGTGAGATATATTCAATAAAACCTTTTTCTATAATTTTATATTCATTAGAGCGACCTTTTTTAGTTTCACT
>JAYEGD010000085.1:0-4062 GCA_034658915.1 Campylobacterota bacterium
TGAAATAGTAGGCGATATTTTAATGGCTACTATTATTTCACACTAAAATGAACAAGCCCATTTTAGTGGCAGGGACATATTGTCCCTACAACCCCCTAAAGCTACAAAAAATAAATTTTTTGAGATGAGTTGCAAAAAAGAAATGCTAAAAAAAGAGTCAATTCGTAAGCTAAAAACTAAAAAAAACCTTCTAGCATTCTCTGCTGGGGTTGACTCTAGCGCACTATTTTTCTTACTACTTCAACAACAAATTCCTTTTGATATTGCTATTATCGACTACAACAAACGCTCTCAAAGTAAAAAAGAGGTGGCTTACGCTAAAGAACTCTCTAACAAGTACAATAAAGCTTTACATGTAAAGAGTGTTTATTTAAGTGACTCTAACTTTGAGTACAATGCAAGGCAGGAACGCTACAACTTTTTTGAGGAGTTAATTGCTAAACACAATTATGAAAACTTAATCACTGCGCACCATTTAGGCGACAAACTAGAGTGGTTTTTAATGCAGTTTTGTAAAGGAAGCGGTGTAGATTCACTTGTGGGTATGAGAGAGTTTGAAAAAAGAGATGGCTACGCAATAGTACGACCTCTATTACATGTAGAGAAAAAAGAGCTTTTAGAGTACCTAAATAGCTCTAATATTAAGTACTTTGAAGATGAGAGTAACAAAGATGAGAAGTATGAGAGAAACTACTTTAGGCACAATTTCAGCGAAAAACTTCTTGAAAAATATAGTGATGGAATTTTAAAAAGTTTTGAATTTTTAGAAGAAGATGCAACAAAAGAGCCTCTACATGTAGAGCGCATTAAGAGACTATCTTACTTTAAAAAAGCATCAATAAAAGAGAATATTTTTACCATTGATAAAGAGTTAAAAAGAAGAGGATATCTTCTTAGTCAAAGTGAAAGAGTGGAGTTAAAAAGCTCTACATGTAGTGTAGTTGGTAGAGAATTTGTTGTAGCAATTCATAATGAGTCTATGATTATTGCACCATTTGTTAAAACCACTATGAGTAAAGAGTTTAAAGATAGATGTAGAGTTTTGAGAGTTGAGCCAAAATTAAGAGGCTATATTTTTGAAAACCGAGAGCTTCTAGAGCTTTTTGGAACTAAATTTGCTTGAACTACATGTAAAGGGTGAAAAATTCCCGTTACGTATAGACTAATTGGAGATGGGAGCAGAAGTCTAATTATTATTATAAATAAAAGGATTATGTTATGAAAATTCAATCACATGAACTTGAGATGCAAACAAGCCACTCAATGAGCAGAACTTACGAAAAATCAGAAGTTAGTTTTTCAACTTTTTTTACAGATATTCCATTTAATGCAAATTCAGATATGGATGCTAAAGATGTTGAAACTCCAGAAGTAGAAGAGATGAATCCTTCCATGTTTACATCAGATACCCCAAGAACAATCAGCTCAATTTTACAGAGCCTAATGAACTCCTTATTTGAAAAAACAAACTCTATGATGGAGAGTGCATCTAATAAAATTGGTTGCTCACATCTATCTGTTACTGAGAGATTTGAAGAGCATGAGTCTCTTAGTTATTCGACTATGGGAAAAATTAAAACAGATAGTGGAGAGCTTGATATTAACGTAAACTTCTCTATGAGCAGAAGTTTTATGATTGAGAATCAAATAGATATTTATAGCGAATTTGACCCACTTGTCATTAACATGAATGGCGGTATTCCAGATTTAAGTACCGACACGTTTAATTTCGATTTGGACAATGATGGCACAAGTGATCAAATTTCACGTCTTGGAAGTGGAAATGGCTTTTTAGCTCTTGATAAAAATGAAGATGGAGAAATAAATCAAGGAAGTGAGCTTTTTGGAACTATTACGGGTAATGGTTTTGAAGAGTTAGCACACTATGATGAAGATGGAAATCAGTGGATAGATGAGAGCGATAGCATCTTTGATAAGCTAAGAATATGGCTTAAAAATGATGATGAGAGTTCAAGCGAAAAAGAGCTAGTAGGTCTAGGTGAGTCTGGAATTGGTGCAATCTATTTAAATTCAGCAAGTAGTGAATTTACATACAAAACTCAAACAAATCAGACTTTAGGAGAGATGAAAAGTTGTGGAATGTTCTTAAATGAAGATGGTACATGTGGCAATATCTCTCAAATAGATTTTGCAGCTCGTGCAATACAAGAAGCTAGCAATAACACACAAGAGGTTTCAACAGCAGCTAATACAAAACAAAAAGAGCCGTTAGCTTCACTTTTACAAGCGTAATATTTAAGGAAAAATTTTGAGTGAAACAAAAAGAAGTAGTACAAGAGTTAAAGGTTTTGTTGATGCTGAGATGGATTTTCAGTTATTAAGACAGCTTGGATCTGCATATTATGGAGGTTCAAGTGTTGGTGAAGTTTTATCAATTGCTTCTAGTATGAAACAAGAGACTCCACAAGAGTGGGTAAAAGCTTTTAGTAAACAAGCTCAATCTTTAGAAGAAGACGCATCTCAAAGAGCTTTGAAGTCGCATAATGTAAGTGCATATGAGCAGTATTTAAAAGCTTCCAGCTCTTACAGAGCTGCTGAATATTATGAAAAAGTTACGAATGAAGCTCATAAGATTTTTGGTCTGAAATCAAGAGAGTGTTTTTTAAAAGCTATGGAGTTATCATCATATCATTTTAATTATGATTTTGTTAGCTACAAGGAGCTAAAACTTCCTTACTATTTTATTTCAAAAGATAATAAAAAGAGAAAAACTATCATTATTATTAGTGGTTTTGATGGAACACTAGAGGAGATATTTTTAGTAACAGCCACAGCAGCACTTGAGAGAGGTTACAATGTAGTACTTTTCTCAGGTCCTGGGCAGATGGATACACTAAGATTTAATGAGACTCATTTTGAACATGATTATGAAAAACCTATGTCACTATTAATTGATGAAATTTTAAAAGATGAGAGAGTTGATGAAGATAATTTAGCACTATATGGCATAAGTTTTGGTGGATATTTTGCTTCAAGAGCTACATGTTTTGAACCTAGAATAAAAGCATTAATACTAAATTCACCAATTGTCAATTTGCATGACTATATGAGTGGTTTTATTGGGTATGACCCAGCTAAAGTTAGTGATGAAGAGGATTTTTCTATTGCAGATTTACCAAATTTTAGTGAAGAGGAGTTTCCATCTAGCTACAAAGAGTCATCAGAAGCTTTAATGTTAAGGTTTAATCAAAGTACATTTAAAAACTGTTTTCAATATATGAACAAATTTAGCATTGAAGATGACTATCAAAATATTGATATTCCATCTTTAGCTCTTGTTGGCGAGGGTGAGGGTGGTGAGCCAAAAAGAGAGTTTGACGAGTTTATTAAAAATGTAAAAAAATGTGACAGCTATTTTTTTAAACAAAGTGATGGTGCAGACACACACTCTCAAGTAGGAAATTTAAACCTATCTAACGCAGTAGTATATGATTGGTTAGATGAGATTTTTGATACTTGAAGATTGACACCTAACAAAACCTTGGAACGAATAAATTTTCTAGCGAAAATCTACAGTTCAAGTCAGTCGTTATGTCTCAATGTAATAAATTAAATATCTGTATAATACACAAAGGATTACAATGTCAATTTCTAATATTAGTTTTGAAAATTATAAAGGCTACCCGAATGGTAGTTTAAATATAAGTCCAATCACTATATTATTGGGTGCAAATAGTGCAGGCAAAAGTAGTATTATTCAATTAGTTTTAATGTTAGCTCAAACCTTTAAACAAACTACAGGTAATAAACAATTAATATTAAATGGTAAGTATATAGAATTAGGAGAGAGTCTTAATCTAATTCGAAATAAGTCTGAAAATGAAACATTATCATTTTCATTAGATTTAGATGAAGCGTTTTTAATAGGAGATATTGCTGTTGATTATGCAGACTACTTGCAAAGAAGTTTAACATTAAGTAACGCAGTAAAATAAATTTCATAATGGGAACAGTAATTGCTAGTCATAAACATGAATATAACAGACGAGCAAATTTTAAAGCAATTAATAGATATAAGAGATAACGGAAAGAGTAAGCAAG
>JAYEGD010000086.1:0-4061 GCA_034658915.1 Campylobacterota bacterium
TGTACGTGCTAATTCACCTTGAAGCGCACGTTTATATTTTACATTTTGATCAAATGATGTTGAGCCAAACTCTTGTGTATCAAAAAGTTCAAAACCTGTGCCTTGATTGTTTGGAATTCCCAATGAGGCAATGGCAATTCTCTCTTTATAGACAACATCAGCTGGAACTTCAATTACATTATCTTTTGGAATTTTGTATGGAATTTTATCTTTTTCGAGTTGTTCAATAACTAATGCTGCGTCACTAGGAGATAGTTTTTCAAATAGAACTTTATAGCCATCACTAGAGCTACTCTTTGCAGTATAAATAACTAAAAAAATAATAAAAGCTATTATACCTGCAACTGCACCAGCAATAATAAATTTTTGGTTACGACCTAATTTATTAAATTGAGTAGCTAATTGTAAAAAAAGTGTTCTAAAGTCCATTTATTGCCCAAAAATTATTATGTTAAAATGAGTACATTTTATTGATTAATCTTACATTTTACCGTTATTTACTCAAAATTCCTCTTAAGGCATTAAATAATCTACTATTTTGTTCACTTTTACCAATTGTAATACGAATTGCATTTAAGTTGTAGCTGCTTAAATCTCTTATAATAATTCCCATACTAAGAAGTGTTTGAGCAATTTTTGATGAGTTGTGGGAGTTTAAAAGCAGAGTAATAAAGTTTGTGTAGCTCTCAATAAACTCTAAATTCATCTCTTTTGCAAACTCCTCATATCTAATCATCTCTTTAAAACAATCTTTTATACTCATTTCTACAAACTCAATATCTTCTAGTGCAAGTGCTGCTGCTTCTAATGAGAGGGTTGTAATGTTAAAAGGAGGGCGAATTTTATACAACTCTTTAATGATTTTAGCATTTGAAATACCATAACCAATGCGCATTCCACCTAACCCGTAAGCTTTAGAAAATGTTCCTAAATAGATTACATTTTCAAACTCTTTTATGAGTTGAGATGGTGCTACTTCATACTTACTATCTTTTCCTATTGCATACTCCATGTATGCACCATCAACCACAACCAATGTTTCAGAGTCAACTCTTTTTAAAAATCTATATAGCTCATCTTTTTTAATTGCATCACCTGTTGGGTTATTTGGCGTGCATATAAAAATAATTGATGGTTTATGTTCAGCATAGAGGTTATAAAACTGCTCTAAATCATGATTTACAGATGTAGTTCTAATAGTAGAAGCTCCAACATGATCAGCGTAAATTTGGTACATTGCAAAGGTAATAGAGTTCATCAAAATTTTAGATTCAGCACTACATGTAGCGTGAACTATAAACTCAATAATTTGATCACTTCCTGCACCAATAATAAGCTCACTCTCATCAATATTGTACTGTTTTGAGAGTGCATTTTTTAGTTTCAACATAGAGTCATCAGGGTATAGTGACATATTTGACACTATTTTAGCTACACCATCTTGTACCTTTTGCGAACACCCATTAGGATTTTCGTTTGAGGCTAACTTTATGATGTTTTGAGGCTCTATTCCATACTCACGAACTACTAATTCAATTGGTTTTCCAGCTTCATAACTCTTGATATTTTCTAACTCTTTATTGAACTTCATTTTTTTCTCCACCAACATAGCTTCCTAGCCAAATAATTTCATTACTATGTTTTTTAACTACATTTTTAATATGCTCTTCATCAATATGACCATAAAAGTCTATAAAAAATTGGTATGAAAAACCGTTGTCATCATGTGATGGACGACTCTCTATTTTACTTAAATTTATTTTAGCATCATTAAAATCCTCTAAAAATTCCACTAATGCACCAGACTTTTGAGAGTCTGTTAGTTTTGCTACAATAGATGTTTTGTCATACTCACTAACTCCATTTTTAAAGTCACTTAAAATAAAAAAGCGTGTCTGATTGCTATGCTCATCTTCTATGTTCTCAAACATAGTAGGCACACCATAAAGTTTTGCAGCAATGTGTGAGCATATTGCTGCTGAGTTTGGCTCATTAGCAGCTAAAATTGCAGCTTTTGCAGTAGATTCAACGGGAATATGTTCTACAGAATCTAGTCCATGCTCTTGTAAAAACTCACGGCACTGTCCAAACCCTTTATCTTTAGAGTATATTTTTGTAAGTTTTGAGATACTCTCTGAGTTTGATGCGAACGCCATATGAATAGGCATATAGACCTCTGCAACTATTTTAATTGAACTAGATGCTAACAAATCTAGTGTCTCACCAACTACGCCATCACGTGAGTTTTCAATGGGTACTACTCCAAACTTTGCACGTCCAGCCTCTAGTGTTTTGAAAACTGAGTAGATAGAGCCTAGTGAGAGATACTCACTCATAGCACCAAAACGAGACTCTGCAGCTTGATGCGTAAAACTCCCCTCTGGTCCTAAGTATGCAATCTTCTCTTTTTTCTCTAAATTTCTTGAAATTGCAAAAAGCTCTAAAAATATAGCCTCTATCGCATCTTTATTCAGTATTCCATCTTGTGACTTAGAGAGTTCATTTAGTCTCTCAATTATCTCTTTTTCACGCTCTGGTCTGTAAACTGCACTGTTATTGTTTGATTTAATCTCTCCAACACGCTCAACAACTCTCATACGTTTATTAATAAGTGTTACTAACTCATCATCAATCGTATCTATTGCTACTCTACAATCTGCTAATGTTTTCATTACATGTACTCTTTTTCTAATGCAATTAAATCTTCAAAACTCTCACGTCTTCGAATTAATCTTGCTTTGCCACTTTGTATTGCAACTTCTGCACTTCTTCCTCTTGTGTTGTAGTTGCTACCCATTCCAAAACCATAAGCACCAGCACTATGAATTGCAATTAAATCATTATGTTCCATTGATGGTAGCTCATAATTTTTTGCAAAGAAATCACCACTTTCGCAAACAGGACCAACTATATCGCATTTACTAGACTCTTTATCGCTTTTATCAATAGCTTCTATAAAGTGATACGCACTGTACAAACTAGGTCGTAGCAAGTCATTCATGGCACCATCAACAATTACAAAACGCTTATCTTCATTCATTTTTTCATAGAGAACTTTTGTTAAAAAGTAGCCACTATTTGCAGTTAAAAACCTGCCTGGTTCACAAATTATCGTTAAATCAAGTGCTGTTAATGCGCTGAAAATTGCTTGTGCATAATCGTATGGTGTAATTGTTGTCTCATCATCATATTTAATGCCCAATCCCCCACCAATATCGAAAAATGTTAACTCTATTTTTATGGCTTGAAGGCTTCTTACTAAATCTGCTACAATAACAGCAGCTTCACGAATAGGCTCTAACTGTGTTAATTGAGAGCCTATATGAAAATGAACTCCTACAGGATCTAAAAACTCTGAGTTATTAGCTTTTATGTACATACGTTTTGCTGTGTTTGTATCTACACCAAACTTATTGTCATGTAGCCCTGTCGAGATGTAAGGGTGTGTTTTTGGATCAATATTTGGATTGACTCTTACACTAACTCTAGCAACTTTTCCAAGCTCTTTTGCTTGAAGCTCTACTCGTTCAAGCTCGCTATAGCTCTCAAGATTGATATATAAAATATCACTCTCAATAGCCTCTTTTATCTCATCATCACGTTTACCAACACCACTAAAAATAATTTTATATTTAGCAATACCAGCCATTAATGCGCGACGAACTTCACCAATAGAGACACAATCCGCACCAGCGCCAAGCTCTGCAAAGTGCTTTACAACACTTAAATTAGAGTTTGCTTTAATAGCGTAAGCTAAGATAGATTTACGAGCTTTGAATGCACTCTTAAGTGACTCATAAGATTCACTCATCTTATCAAAATCATAAACATACAGAGGTGTTTGAAACTCCCCAGCTAAAGATTTAAAATCAATCACAGTATTCTCCTTTTATTTAATCAATATTATGAACAAGTCCATAATATTGGCAGGGACTTAAGTGCCTGACCATAATAGATGACATATTCAATGAAAAGAGAAGCTATAAGCTGTGAGGCAAAATCTCGCAGTTGCACTTATTGTGCCACAAGAGGTTTTAACGAAGCAGATTGTAGCTTATCTT